>CAZKRQ010000031.1:0-10860 GCA_964555125.1 uncultured Oscillospiraceae bacterium | reverse complement strand
GGCAAGCTATCAACCCCATACCAATCCGGCCACGGGTTTCCAACGGGGTGCGCCCCTTTGGCCGTCGTGCGGGGGCGGAACCCCGCGACCTTACGACCTTGCCCTTTGGCCGTCGTGCGGGGGCGGAACCCCCGCGACCTTTGGGTCACTCGCGCGTCGATTCCGCGGGCATCTTGCCCCGCAAAAGGCCGCGCAGCTGCGCGGGTGTCACCTGCGCGAGAATCACGGCCGCGAACACAAGCACGCAGCCCACGCCCTGCCGCAGCGTCAGCGTCTCGTGCAGCAGCAGCCAGCCGAAAAACACGCTGAAAACCGATTCGAGGCTCATAATCAGCGCCGCGATCGTCGGGTCGGTATACTGGATGCAGACCACCTGGGCCGTAAAGCCGACGCCTACCGAAAGGATCCCCGCGTAAAGCAGCGGCAGCAACGCCGCGCCAATCGCCTCCCAGGTGGGATGCTCCAGCGCGAACATAAATACCGCGTTCATCAGCGCGGCGGACATCGCCTGCCAAAACGAGAATTTCAGCCCGTCCAACCCCTGCCCGAGCTTTTCAATGCAGAGGATCTGCGCGGCCCAGAAAATCGCGCCGGCGAAAGAATACACGTCGCCCATATTAATGGTGACCTGCCCCGCGATACAGAGCAAAAATGTGCCGGCAACCGCCAGCCCGATCGCGACCCAGACATTTCGGCGCACCCGTTTCTTAAACAAAACAAGGGAAAATACCGGCACCATCACGACATACAGCGCCGTCAGAAAGCCCGCGTTGCCGACCGTCGTATACATGATGCCGTATTGCTGCAACAGCGCGCCGAGAAACAGCGTGAGCCCGCAGACAGAGCCCCCGATCAGATATTTCTTCAGCGGCGCGTCCGGCGACGAATCTCCCGCGCGCGCCTTTTTCCTGCTCCGCCAGGCAATCACGGGCAGCACCGTCAGTCCGCCGAGAAAAAAGCGGATCGCGTTCAGCGTATAGGGCCCGAGATGTTCGGCGGCGACGCTCTGCGCCACAAACGCCGCGCCCCAAATCATCGTCCCAAGCACCATAAACAGATTTGCCGCCGTCTTTTTGTTCATAACAATTCCTTTTTTCTTTTTGTCGATTTAACATGACAGAACCGCCGGCTCTGCCGGTGCGCATAAAAAAGCCTCCGCCCGCCTCAGATCGAAAACGTATAGCCGAGCAGGCCGTAAACTGCGAGCGCAAACCCGGCGATATACAGCAACGTGACCGGCAGGCCGCGAAAGGCCATCGGCGTGTTGTCGGTCTGTATTTTTCGCTGTCCCTCGGTGACGAGCACGACCGCGAGCACAAAGCCCGCGCCCATGCCGGCGGAATAGCAGACGGTCGAAAACAGGTTGAGCTGCATGGTCGTTGTGACCAGCAGCGTGCCGGCCGCGGCGCAGTTAAAGGTCGCCAGAGGCAGCATCTCGATCGATTTTTGCAGCCTGTCGTCGGGCGCGAGCTTCATGACCGCCACAAAAACAAGCAGGTACGCCGCCGCCATGCAGAGTAACACGCTCAGCGGGCGCAGATAATACGCATAGGAAACGCCGGAGAGAAGATAGCGGTTTATCAGCCAATTGAAAATGCCGCCAAGGGTCGTCACGGAAATGAGGAGCAGGCCGAAAATCGAGGTGTTGGTCGTGTCGTCGATCAGGGAAAGCAGCGAGCTGATGCCAAACGCGCGGGAAAACACCGCGCTTTGCACGAAGACGGCCCCGATGCTCAGCGAAACAAAGGTCACCAGACTGCGGACCAGCAGAGCTGTCATATGGCTCCACCTCCCGTTCTCGATTTTCGGTACGCGGCGACGATCCACTGCATCAGCGCGCTCAGCAGCGCAACGAGAATGAACCCTCCGGCCGCCGTGCTCAGAACCGAGAGCGAGCTGCCCGCGGGCAAAACCGCGTATCCCCAAAGCCGCCCCTCGCCGAGGAGCTCGCGCAGCGCGCCGGTCAAAACCAGCACCAGGCTGAGGCCCAGCGTCGTGGTCAGGCCGTTGTAAATCGCGTTGCGGGTTCCCTCCCGCGAGTTGATCTCCGAGCGAACCAGCACGATGCGGTCAAAAACAAACAGCGGCACAAACAGGCCCGGCGCGTAGGCGTCGGTGCCGAAGAGGCTCTGCAAAATCACGGCGGCGGGGATGAAGAAGAGGGAGGAAAACAGACAATAGGCCATTGTTCGCAGACGCACCGGCACCCGCTCGTACAGAAGATCCCCGAGCAGGCGCACCGGCGTGATGAGCAGAAGCGCGGCGACGCACAGCACCGCCGCGTTTTTCAGCGTGGTCGCCGCGGCGACCACCGGCGTCAGCGCGAGCCCCTGCATCAAAACGGGGTTATTGCGAAAAATCTGATCCCGCCGGATCGCCTCGTCGAGCGGCAGCGCGATGCTGGTCTTGCGGCGGTGCCGCGGGCGCGGCTCGTCTTTCTTTTTCTCCTCTTTTCCGTGCGCGGCGGCCGGCCGCCTGAAGAGATTTCGATCTCTGTGCTTTTTCATAATTTGCGCTTTGTTCCCCCCTTCGCCCGCGCGAATCTGCGCGCGAAAATGCGGTCGAACCAGGCGGCGAGCGGGCCGACGAACAGCGCGGCGAAGCAGACGCCCATCTCAAAGACGCCGACCGTGCGGTAAAACATGGTGAAGATCCCCATCGCCGCGCCGAAGGCCGCCCTGCCCCACTTGGTCTGCGGCGTCTGCGAGGGAGCGGGCACGATAAAGACCGCCGAAAAGATGATCGCGCCCGAAAGCATCTCATACGCCACCGAGAGCAGCCGCGTCGTCTGAATGCGCGGAAACGCGAACGCCCACAACGCGCAGGTCAGCAGATAGCTGACCGGTCCCTGCCACGAGACGGTGCCGCGCGCGATCAGCAAAATCAGGCAGGAGAGCAGGATCAGGCAAAAGGTCGTGCCCATCGGCCCCGCGTATTGGCCGAGCAGCAGATCGGTCGTGTCCACGTTGGGCACGCCGCCCTGGCGCAGCGCCTGCGCGACGCCGCTGTAGAGCGGCAGGTCGCCCGCGCTTCCCAAACCGAGCGCGGCGAAGGGGCGGGGATAGCGGTAGAGCGCCTCCCCGACGCAGACGCTGACAAAGGCGAAGCCAAACGCCGCGGGATGAAACGGGTGGCAACCATAGCCGCCAAAGGCGTGCTTGCCGAGCAAAACCGTCACCGCCGCGCCGAGCACGACGACGCCGTAATCGATCGAGGCCGGCAGCATGAGCACATACATCAGCGAAAACATCGCGCTGGAAAGGTCGGTCGTGTCCCAGCGCATCCTGCGCATCCCGCACACAAGGAGGTCGCAGGCGGCCGAGGTCGCGACCGCGGCCGCCGCGAGCAGCAGAACGCGCGGCCCATAGAGATAGAGCGCCATGCCGATGAGCACCAGCATAGCGAAGATATAATCGCGGCCCGGCACAAAGCTCGGGTGCCGCTGCTTGCGTTGCACCAGGTTGGCCATTGTGTTTTCCGTCCCCGCACCGGGCCGGCGGTGCGATAAGGATAGGGGGTGCCCGCAGGGGCTGCGCCGCCGGCCTTGCCCCGCTCCTCTGTCCGGGGCAAAGCCGGGCAACAGCGAGAGGGCCCGGGCCGTGAGAACGGATGCCTCTCCCGCCGCCTTTTCCTTATCGCGCCGCCGCCGGGGCGGCCTTTCTTACAATCTCAGCGCGGCCTCCTTCAGCCGCGCAGCGCGCGAATCGCCGCCGCGCGGTCCGCCGCGCCGAACACCGACGAGCCCGCGACGAGCACGTCGGCGCCCGCCTCGCGCACCAGCGGCGCGGTCCCGGCCGCGATGCCTCCGTCCACCTCGAGCAGCAGCTCCCGGCGGCCCAGCTCGTTCGCCTTCGCACGGATCTCCGCGATCTTCGGGCACATGTCCGGCATGAATTTCTGTCCGCCGAAGCCGGGCTCCACCGTCATGACCAGCACCATGTCGATCTCGTCGAGATAGGGGAACACCGCCTGCGCGCGGGTGTTGGGGCGCACCGAAAGCCCCGCGACCAGCCCCCGCGCCTTGATCGCGGCGATCGTCGCGCGCACGTCGGACTGCGACTCAAAGTGAAAGGTGATCGCGCCGGCGCCGGCGTCGGCGAAGGCGTCGATATATTTGATCGGGTCGGTGATCATGAGATGCACATCGTAAAAGGCGGGCGCGCGCCTGGAAAGGCTCGCGAGCATCGCGGTGCCGAGGTTGATGTTGGGCACGAACACGCCGTCCATGACGTCGAAGTGGATCCAGTCCGCACCGCCGTCCAGCACGTCCCGCACCTCCTGCCCGAGGGCGGAGAAATCGGCGGAGAGCAGTGAAGGCGCTATTTTCAACATGGGTTTGCCTCCCGTAGGTATAGAATTTGTTTTCGCCGCGGACGAGCCCGCGGCGCGCCCTTATTATACCCAATTGCGGCGGCGAAAGCAACTTGGCGTTACGCCGCGCCGCCCCCGCGCACCTCGAATTTATAGCCGACACCCCACACCGTGCGCAGCGCCCACTGGTCCGACACGTTGCGCAGCTTGTCGCGAAGCCGCTTGATATGCACGTCTACCGTCCGGCTGTCGCCGAAATATTCAAAGCCCCACACCTCGTCGAGCAGCTGCTCGCGCGTAAAAACCCGGTTCGGGTTCTTCACCATGTGATAGAGCAATTCGAGCTCGCGCGGCGGCGTGTCGACCCGCACGCCGTTGACGAAGAGCTCGTAGGTCTCCAGATTCACCGACAGCCTGTCATAGCGGATCTCGCCGCGCGCGCTCTCGCGCGCGGTGCGGCGCAGGATCGCCTTGACCCGCGCGACCACCTCTTTGGGGTCGAAGGGCTTGCCCACATAGTCGTCCGCGCCGAGCTCGAGGCCCGCGATTCGGTCGAGCGGCGCGCATTTCGCGCTTAAAAAAAGAATGGGGACCGGGCTGAATTCGCGGATTTGCCGGCACAGGTCAAAAGCGTCGAAGCCGGGCGGCAGCGCGTCGAGGATGATCAGCGCGGGCGCGCCGTTGCGCGCCTCGTCCAGCGCGTCGGCGCCGGTGTGCGCAAACCGCGCGGAAAAGCCCTCCGCCTCCAGATAGCTGCGCAGCAGCTCACAGACGCTGATGTCCTCGTCGGCAATCAGGATTTTTTTGTTCGCCATACCCTCTCCCCTTCCCGCCGCGCCGCCGCTGGGCATGTCCCCAAGCGCTCAGCCCTTACCCGTGCTTCCCCCCGTCCGCGGCGGGAAACACGCAAAACGAAAGCTTTCCTGACGGCGGCGCTCCGCCGTTCTTGCTCTTTGCGTTTGTTATCATTATAATATATTTAGCAAAAAAACAGCAATCATATTGTCATATCGAAACAGAGAGGAATCGCAGCAAATGAAACTCGGCATCGTAGGCCTGCCCAACGTCGGCAAGAGCACCCTCTTCAACGCCATCACCAACGCGGGCGCGCAGGCGGCGAACTATCCCTTCTGCACCATCGAGCCCAACGTCGGCGTCGTCGCCGTGCCCGATAAGCGGCTGGACGCGCTCGCGGAACTGTACCACCCCAAAAAATACACCCCGGCCACCATCGAGTTCGTCGACATCGCGGGTCTTGTCAAGGGCGCGAGCAGGGGCGAGGGCCTGGGCAACAAATTCCTCTCGCATATTCGGGAGGTCGATGCGATCGTGCATGTGGTGCGCTGCTTTGAGAGCAGCGAGATCGTGCATGTCGACGGCTCGGTCGACCCGCTGCGCGACATCGGCGTCATCGACGTCGAGCTCATCCTCTCCGACCTCGAGCTGGTCGAGCGCCGCATGGACAAGACCGCCAAGGCGCTCAAGGGAGACAAAAAGCTACAGGGCGAGCTCGACTTTCTCACCCGCCTGCGCGATCACCTTGGCGAGGGGAAGAGCGCCCGCTCGGTCGAGGTGAACGGCGACGAGGAGGCCGCGCTGCTCGCGGAGATTCCGCTGCTGTCGGCCAAGCCGGTGATCTTCTGCGCCAACCTGTCGGACGACGACCTGTTTAACGGCGCGGACGGCAACCCCCACTATCAGAAGGTGCTCGCCCACGCGCAGGAGGAGGGCGCGGGGGTCATCGCCGTCTGCGCGCAGGCCGAACAGGAGATCGCCGCGCTCGACGGCGCGGAGCGCGCCGCCTTTCTCGCCGACCTCGGCATCGAGGAGAGCGGGCTGGACAAGCTCATCCGCGAGGGCTACCGCCTGTTGGGGCTGATCTCGTTCCTGACCGCGGGCGAGCCCGAGGTGCGCGCGTGGACCATCGCCAGAGGCACCAAGGCGCCGCAGGCCGCGGGCAAGATCCACAGCGACTTTGAGCGCGGCTTTATCCGCGCCGAGGTCGTCGCCTTCGACGACCTGATGGCCTGCGGCTCGCTGGCCGCCGCGAAGGAGAAGGGCCTTGTGCGCAGCGAGGGCAAGGAGTACGTCATGCAGGACGGCGACGTGACGCTGTTCCGCTTTAATGTATAAAACCCATTCTAAAAAAAGATTTGCGAGGTAGAAGAACATGAAGGTTGCGATCGTCTGCGCGATGGATGAGGAGATCAACAAGCTGCGCGCGCGCATGGAGGGCGCAAAGGACTCGGTACAGGCGGGGATCCGGGTCACCGAGGGCCGCCTGGAGGGGCACGACGTCGCGCTGTGCCTCGGCGGCATCGGCAAGAGCAACGCCGCGGCGACGGTGCAGTACGCCGTCTGCGCGTTTCACCCAGATCTGCTGCTCAATATCGGCCTTGCGGGCAACTGCACCGGCACGCTGCCGCTCGGCGGCGCGGTTGTCGCCGACAGGCTCGTTTACCATGATTTCAGCATGAGCATCGCCGCCGAGGACCCGCCCCATAAGGAATTTTTCACCCCCGACGCCGCGCTGCGCGAAAAGGTCCTCGCGGTGTGCGCCTCGCTCGGCGTGCAGACCGCGGGCGGCACCGTCGCGACCGGCGACGTCTTTGTGCAGGATGAGGCGGTCAAAAACGACATCGTCGCGCGCACCGGCGCGGCGGCGGTGGAGATGGAGGGCGCGGCGTTCGCCCATATGGCCGAAAAGAACGGGGTCCGCTACGCCGTCGTCAAGATCATGTCGGACAACGCCTCGGACGGCGCGCTGGACGACTTCCACGCCTCTCTGCCGCTCGGCGCCTATTGCGAGACGTCGGTCTCGATCCTCTGCGGGCTGCTCAAAAGCCTCTGAGCGCGGCGGGCCTTCGGTTTTTTATTCTGTCAACCGGGCTTTTCGGCCGCCCAAAGCGCCGGCGGAATACGCCGTGACAGAGAATGATCCGTCCGCTTTTGCGCTCCCCTGCGCGCGAGGAGGTCTTTATGAAAAAACTCGGATTGGTCGGCGGCATGGGGCCGGAATCGACCGTGCCCTATTATCAGGGCGTCGTTTACGGGGTGCAGCGCCGGGTCGGGCGTTCCTTTTTTCCCCGCGTGGCGATCGAGAGCGTCGATGTTTTTGAGGTTTTGCGCCTATGCGGCGAACAGAAATTCGACGAGCTGACCGCGTATCTCATGGACGCGCTGCAAAGCCTCGCCGACGGCGGGGCCGATTTCGCCGCGCTGAGCGCCAACACGCCGCATATCGTGTTTGACCGCCTACAGCGGCAGTCGCCGGTTCCGCTGGTGAGCATTGTCGAGGCGGCGCGGGACGAGGCGGTCCGGCTGAAAAAGCGCAGGCTGGGCCTGCTCGGCACTGTGTTCACCATGACCGGCGATTTCTTCAAGGCGCCCTTCACGGAAAGCGGAATCGAGATCCTTGTTCCGCCGGCGGACGAGATGGAGGAAGTGAACCGCAAAATCTCCACCGAGCTGGAGCTCGGCATCGTAAAAGAGGAGACGCTGGCGAGGTTTCGGCAGATCATCGCGCGCATGAAGAGGGAACACGGCATCGAGGGCGTTCTGCTGGGCTGCACCGAGCTGCCGCTTTTGTTGAACGACGAAACCAGCCCTGTTCCGTGCCTGGACACGATGAAAATCCATATTGCGGCGCTTGTCGACCGAATCGTCGAATGACCCGGCTTCGCCCGCGAGACACCGGGTATAAAGCGATTCCCGACGGGCTTCCGCCGCGCAGGAGGTATGGCGATGGTTAAAAAAATAAAACAGCTCGCCGTCAAATACCGCGAGCTGCTGCTCTACGGCGTTTTCGGCGTGCTGACGACCGTGGTCAACTATCTCGTTTATCTGGCCGCCGAGTCGGCCGGGCTCCACTATATGCTCGCGAATGCGGTCGCCTGGGCCGTTGCGGTTCTTTTTGCCTATGCCGTCAACCGCAAAAGGGTCTTTGAGAGCCGCTCGCCCCACATCCTGCCCGAATTCGCGCGGTTTGTCGGCAGCCGCCTCTTCTCCCTGGCCGCCGAATCGGCCGCGATGGCGCTGCTCGTCGACGTGGTGCGCATGGACAATCGGGTCGCGAAGCTCGTCGGCATCGTGATTAACGTCGTCATCAACTATTTTCTGGGCAAGCTGTTTGTCTTTAAAAAATCGCGAACGCCGGACAGGAGCGGGCCGGACAAATCACAATAAGAGGAAGCTATGGACAACATCCGCAATTTCTGCATCATCGCGCACATCGACCACGGCAAGAGCACCCTCGCGGACCGCATTCTCGAGCGGACAAGCGCCGTCGACCAGCGCACCATGAACAGCCAGTTTCTCGACAATATGGAGCTTGAGCGCGAGCGCGGCATCACCATTAAGGCGCGCGCCGTCACGCTGAACTACACCGCGCGGGACGGCAAAGAGTACGAGCTCAATCTGATCGACACGCCGGGCCACGTCGATTTCGGCTATGAGGTCAGCCGCTCGCTCGCCGCCTGCGAGGGGGCGGTCCTCATTGTCGACGCGACGCAGGGCGTCGAGGCGCAGACCCTCGCGAACGCCTATCTCGCCGTCGAGCACGACCTCGAGATCGTGCCGGTGCTCAACAAGATCGATCTGCCCTCCGCCGAGCCCGACCGGGTCGCGCAGGAGGTGGAGGACGAGATCGGCATCCCGGCGCTCGACGCGCCGCGGGTTTCCGCCAAGATGGGCATCGGCATCGACGACCTGCTCGAGAAGGTCGTCAGCGACATTCCCGCCCCGCAGGGAGATCCCGATGCGCCGCTCAAATGCCTCATCTTCGACAGCGTCTACGACAGCTATAAGGGGGTCGTCATCTATGTGCGGGTGGTGGACGGCACCCTCAGGCCGGGCGACACGATACGGATGATGCAGACCGGCGCGGAGTTTTTGACCGTCGAGGTCGGCCATATGCGGCCCGCCAATCTCGAGCCATGCGGCGAGCTGCACGCGGGCGAGGTCGGTTATATCACCGCGAGCATCAAGAATGTGCGCGACACGGCCGTCGGCGACACGGTCACCGACGCGGCGCGCCCCGCCGCCGAGCCCCTGCCGGGATACCGCAGGGCCGTGCCGATGGTGTTCTGCGGCATTTATCCCGCCGACGGCGCCAAATATCCCGACCTGCGGGACGCGCTCGACAAGCTGATGCTCAACGACGCCTCGCTCTCGTTCGAGCCCGAGACGTCGGCGGCGCTCGGGTTTGGTTTTCGCTGCGGCTTTCTCGGCCTGCTGCATCTCGAGATCATCATCGAGCGGCTCGAGCGGGAATTCGATCTCGACCTCATCACGACCGCGCCCTCGGTCATTTATCGCATCACCAAAACCGACGGGACCGTGCTCGACATCGACAACCCCACCAATTACCCCGACCCGTCGACCATCGCGTCGGCCGCCGAGCCGTTCGTCACGGCGCATATCTATACGCCCAGCGAATATGTCGGCTCGATCATGGAGCTGTGCCAAGAGCGGCGCGGGGTGTTTATCGATATGAAATATCTCGACCCCACCCGGGTCGACATGCACTATGAGCTGCCGCTCGGCGAGATCGTCTATGATTTTTTTGACGCGCTCAAGAGCCGAACCAAGGGCTATGCGAGCTATGATTATGAGATGAAGGGCTTTGTCGACAGCAGGCTCGTGCGGCTCGACATTCTCATCAACGGGGAGATCGTCGACGCGCTCAGCTTTATCGTCCACGCCGACAAGGCGTATGCGCGCGGGCGCAAAATCTGCGAAAAGCTGCTCGATCATATCCCGCGCCAGCTCTTCGAGGTGCCGATTCAGGCCGCCATCGGCGGCAAAATCATCGCCCGCGAGACGGTGCGCGCGCTGCGCAAGGACGTGTTGGCGAAATGCTATGGCGGCGATATTACTCGCAAAAAGAAGCTGCTCGAGAAGCAGAAGGAGGGCAAAAAGCGGATGCGTCAGCTCGGCTCGGTCGAGGTGCCCAGCGAGGCCTTCACCGCCGTGCTCAAGCTGGATTAAAATCAGGGGCGCAAGGTCGCGGGGGTTCCGCCCCCGCACGACGGCCAAAGGGCAAGGGCAAGACCGCGGGGGTTCCGCCCCCGCGCGACGGCCAAAGGGCCGCAGGCCCTTTGGAAACCCGTGGCCAGCTTGTTAATGGCATCAAAAAAACAGTTGCTATTTTTTAATTATTTGAATATAATATATCTGTTAATGCTTTTAGCTTAACAGAAGGTATATCTCGACCTGAAACGGAGACAGTTATGACAGCGGGCATATCTCGGCCCTAAGCGAGACAGTTATAAGCAAGTGTTTCGCCGCTTAAAAGCGCGAATCTAACAGTGGGGCGGATAATCCGCCCCATTTTGCAATCGGGGAGGAAAAATATTGTCAATAAATCTGTACGAAGTAAATTCTTAAGATATTTTCTGATTACTTGTTATTGAAAAAACCGGCCGTGCGGAATACTCCGCGCGGCCGGTTATTCGTCGGTCTCGTCCTCCTGCATGTGGTCGAGGCTGTATTCGATCATGCTGACGACGATACTGCTGAAATTGGTGTTGTATTTAAAAGCCAGCTGCA
>CAZKRQ010000030.1:0-10922 GCA_964555125.1 uncultured Oscillospiraceae bacterium | reverse complement strand
AGGGGAAACGGAGCCAAGCGGACTTTGCGACGACGAAGCGGTGCGCGCGACGACGCACGTCCTTGACCTTCATCCCGAAAAGTCCGTTCTTGACTTTTCGGGAAGAGGAGGAGCCGCGGAGCGGACGAGAATGCGCAGCTTGTCTGCGCGTTTGAGGCAGCGGTGCGCGCGACGACGCAGCGGGCGACGTTTTCCCGATCAGGGGAAACGGAGCCAAGCGGACTTTGCGACGACGAAGCGGTGCGCGCCCAAAGCGTCAGGATCGTTCCCGGGCCTCCCGACGGCGCAGCGCGGCGCCCGCGAAATCGCGAAAGAGCGGATGAGGCCGGTTGGGCCGCGACTTGAATTCAGGGTGAAACTGCACGCCCACGAACCAGGGATGACCGGCGAGCTCGATGATCTCGACCAGAGAGCCGTCGGGCGAGATGCCGGAAGGCTTCATGCCCCGCGCCGCAAACGCCTCGCGATAGGCGTTGTTGAATTCATAGCGGTGCCGGTGCCGCTCGTCGACGCGCGCCACGCCGTAGCTTGCGCGCGCGAGGCTGCCTTCGGCGAGCGCGCAGGGATACAGACCCAGCCGCATCGTGCCGCCCTTTTCGGTCACGCTCTTCTGGTTCTCCATAATATGGATGATGGGGTTCGCACAGTCGGGCTCGAATTCCTCCGAGTTTGCGTCGGGCAGCGCCAGCACATGGCGCGCGAACTCGACGGCCGCCATCTGCATCCCCAGGCAGATGCCCAGAAAGGGGACGCCGTTTTCCCGTGCGAAACGGATGGCGGCGATTTTTCCCTCGATGCCGCGGCTCCCGAATCCGCCTGGCACCAGAATCCCGTCCGCGCCGCCGAGGCGGCCGGCAACATTCTGCTCGCTCAGCTCCTCCGAGTTGACCCAGAGAATCTGCGTCTGCGCGCCGTGGGCGTATCCGACATGGTGCAGGCTCTCGACGACCGAGAGATAGGCGTCGTGCAGCTCGACATATTTGCCGACGACCGCGACGCGCAGGGCTTTGTCCGCGCTGTGGATGCGCTCGACCAGCTCGCGCCATTCCTGCAACGAGGGACGCCGGTTTTCCAGCGAAAGATGCTCGCAGACAGCGTCGGCCAATCCCTCTTTTTCCAGCATGAGCGGCACGGCGTAGAGGGTGTCGGCGGTGAGATTCTGTATGATGTCCTGGGGCCGGACGTTGCAGAACAGGCTGATCTTCTCCCGCATCTCCTGCGGGATCTCCCGATCGGCGCGGCAGACCAGCACGTCGGGCCGGATGCCGATCGAGAGCAGCTCCTTGACCGAGTGCTGTGTGGGCTTGCTTTTGAGCTCCTCCGAGCCCGCGATATAGGGGATGAGGGTGACGTGTATGAAAACGCAGCGCTCGCGGCCCACGTCGAGGGAGAACTGGCGGATCGCCTCCAGAAAGGGCTGGCTCTCGATGTCGCCGACCGTGCCGCCGATTTCGGTGATCAGAATGTCGTTGCCCGCGGCGGCGGAATGGATGCGCGCCTTGATCTCGTTGGTGATATGCGGGATGATCTGCACGGTGCCGCCGAGATAATCGCCCCGCCGCTCGCGGTTGAGCACGCTCCAATAGATCTTGCCCGACGTGACCGAGCTGTTGACGTTGAGATTTTCGTCGACAAAGCGCTCATAGTGCCCGAGATCGAGATCGGTCTCCGCGCCGTCGTCGGTCACAAAAACCTCGCCGTGCTGATAGGGGCTCATCGTGCCCGGGTCGACGTTGAGATAGGGGTCGAGCTTCTGGTTGGACACCTGAAAGCCCCGCTCCTTGAGCAGCCGGCCGAGCGCCGCCGCGGTGATCCCTTTGCCGAGGCCGGAGACAACGCCGCCCGTGACGAAAATATAACTGGTTTTTTCGCGCATTTCTCTTTCTCCCTTTCAAAAGCGCAAGCGACCCCGCACGGCGCCGTTCCCCCTTGAACGGGCTGCATGAGAGTCGCTTCTGTCTTCCGGGCGGCGCCGGTTCGGCGCCGCCCTTTTATAAAACTTTTATCAGTTTGCCACGCCCGGCGGCGTTTGTCAATAGATCCATCTGCCGCCGGTCGAGGGAAACACCACCTTGTCAAGGCTGTAGTAATTGCGCGCGCGCGCGTCCTCCTCGACCGAATAGCCCGCCGTCACGCCGTCGGCATACGCCTTAAAGGGCTCCTGCGCGAGCGCGGAGACGATCGTCGCGTCGTAGGTCTCGGCCTTGTCGTCGTCGGCGAGCGGCTTGGCGCGGTAGAGGATGAGCTCGGTGTCGGAGGAGAAGAGGTGCAGCGCGTCGTCCTTCGCGGCGAGCACCGCGTCGACAAACGCCTCGGAGAAGCCGGTGGTCGTCCGATTCAGCATCGAATCGGTGACGAACGCCGATTTGAAGGTCTCCTCGGTGACCTCGGCCGTCGAGCCGGTCAGGGTGAGGATCTCGCCGTAATGCTCGAGATACAGCTCCTTGAGCTCCTCGTCGCTCTGCGCGGCGGCGATGCGCTGCGCGACCTCCTTGATGGCGTTCAGCGAGCTGAACGCGTTGCCGCGGCTGTCGGTCGCCGGGAATTTGAGATAGTCAAAGCGGGTGAAGGACGACTCGAAATAGGCCTGCTTTTCCGCCTCGGAGAGGGCGCGCTCGCCGTCGCTGCCGTAAAGCGCGCTGATGACCGCCGATTCCCGGTAAGACAGCAGATACATCTCCTGGAACGTCTCAAAGCTGATGCCGTTGAGAAGATAATATTGGCCGTTCTGCGACCAGGCGCTCGACGCCATATATTCATAATAATAGGCGTTCATATCGTCGAGCTCGAGGCCCAGCCGCTCAAATTCGCTGTTGATGAAAACGATATATTTGCAGCGCTCCACGGTCTTGTTGTTGATCCATTCCCGCGCGGGGACACCCTCGATCTCGACGTCGAAGATGGCGGCGCCCGAAACGGCGCTGTCGCCGTAGGTCTCGATCGCGAGCTGGATCGCCTCGAGCTGCTCGAACAGATACACGCCGCAGGGCACCTGCGTCCCGTCGACGGTCAAAACCGTCTTCGGATTATAGGCGCAGCCCATCAGCATGGACAGACAGAGAATCAGCGCAAGCGCCGCGCCGATCAGTCGTTTCACATTCACAGTGGTTTCCTCCAAAAATGGATATGACAGGTTTCTAAACATCTATTATACACGGTTTTGCGCCGTCAGGCAACTGCCGGCCGCGTACCCCTCCTGCCGCTGGCGGGCGCTGAAAACAGGCGGCCTTCTCGGAGAATTTTCTGAAATCGACACGAAACGGAAACCGTGTTGTTCCGTTTCGTGAGAGAAAATTTTATGATTGCACTATCAGCCGGGGCTGAAATATAATGTAGGAGATAAAACAGGATGAACACAGACAAAATCTATGCAGAGGCAATCGCCAACGAATACGCGCCGAAGGACGCCTCCAAGGTCGTCGCGCTGAGAAAGCTGGACAGAAAGGCGAAGAGCAAGGCCAATATCTTCGCCTATTCGTTCGGGGTCGCGACGGCGCTTGTGCTCGGCGCCGGCATGTGCCTGTCGATGGGGGTGATCGGGGCGGGCGGCGCGGCCAAAGTGATCGGCATCCTCGTCGGCGTCCTCGGCATCGCGGGCGTGAGCGTCAATTACCCAATCTACAGAAAGCTGCTTGAAAACGGCAAAAAGCAATATGCGTTTGAAATCATGCAGCTTGCAAAAGAGATCAGCGAAGAAGCGGAGCAGTAAAAGCAGGGGGGCGGCGAATGAATAAATCGGAAAGCAAATATTTTAACACCGCCCTGAGTATGGACGAGGCGCTGATTGCCCTGCTGGAGAAAAAGGATTTGGAATTTATCACCGTGAAAGAAATCTGCGAGCGGGCGGGGGTGAATCGATCGACCTTTTATCTGCATTATGAGACGATCGACGATCTGGCAACCGAGGCGATGGAAAACATCAACAGACAGTTTCTGTCCTATTTCGCGAAAAACACCGAACATTTCGCCGAGAAAATCGACACCAGCGAGCTAAAGGATCTGGTCCTGATTACGCAGGACTATCTGCTGCCCTATCTGCAATTTATCCGCGATCATAAAAACGTCTACCGCGCGACCTTTCGCAACCCGGGCGGGATGCGGGCAAACGCACGGTATGGGGATTTGAAACGGTTTGTGCTTCAACCGATTCTGAGGAGGTTCCAAATCCCGGAGGAATTTCACAGGTATTACACCGCCTATTATATCGAGGGCATCACCGCGCTCATCAAGGAGTGGGTGGCGGGCGGCTGCAGGGACTCGGTCGAAACGGTCGCCGCGGTCATCGAAGAATGCGTGCGGCCGGTCTACGGGGCAAAGCGCGGGCCATGCGGGGAGAGCGGCGATGCGTAGCGCGGCAAAAAGCCTTCTCGACAGGTGGAGAGCGGACTACGCTTTTAAGACGATTGCCGGCTCGGGCTTTTCCCTTGCCGTCACTGTCCTGTTCGCTCTGTATCACGGCTTTCTGGGCATTCGCTCCGGGTCGGTGTGGCACGGCAGCATCTGCGCGTTTTATCTTCTTCTGGTCGCGATTCGGGGCATGATCCTCCTGGCCGAGAGAAAGAACCGGGAGAGGGACGAGAGGCAGAGGGACGCTTGCAGGCGCAGAACCTTTCTCACCAGTGCCGCCCTGATGCTGGCGCTGAATCTGGCGCTGATCCTGCCCGTTTCTCTGATGGTCGTGCTTAAAAAGCCGGTGAGCATGGGGCTGATCCCCGCCATTGCGACGGCCGCCTATACGACATATAAGGTCACGATGGCCTCCGTCCATCTGCGAAAGCAAAGGCGCAGCCGAAGTGGCAACATTCTCGTCGCAGAGCTGCGAACCATCAATTTTATCGACGCGCTGGTCTCCATCCTCACCCTTCAGAATACCCTGATTATGGTCAACCAGACAGGCGGAGAGGAGAATGATCTGCTTGTTTTGACCGCCGTCTCCAGCGCGGTGGTCTATCTCGCGATCCTCTGGATCACCCTTCGGTTGCTGATAAGGGGAATACGGCTGCACAAATCACAGCGGACGGGGTGAGTCTTTCGCGCGGCGCGCGGCCGCCAGACTGCGGCTATCCCGTCTCCACGCTCTGTTTGGTGCGTTTTTCCCGCTTTTCTCTATAATAGGGGCGGGAGGGACAGCATATGGATCAGAAAAAGACAGGAAAATGGATCGCCGCGCTGCGCGCCGGGCAAAAGCTGACCCAGCGGCAGCTGGCCGAGCGGCTCGGCGTAACCGGCCGCGCCGTGTCCAACTGAACACAGTGGTGGATTTTTGTATGGGCCCCGCGACCAGTTTAGGGTTCCGGCGTCTCTGTCCGCCTGCGCAGGTGGGCGAGCGCCTCGGCGGCGACGGCGACGAGGGACTCGCCCTCTTTGACCTCCACGGCGATGTGGCTTTTGCCGGTCGGGGTGACGAGGACGCGGCGCAGCCGCTCCCGGAGATAGGGCTCGACATCGATCGCCGCGAGGTTATCGGTGAACAGCAGCAGCGCCTCCTGCCCGCGGGACTTGACCTCGTAAATCTCCAGCGCGCCCGCCATGCTGCGCACAAGAGAGACCGCGACCAGGGTCGAGACGCAGGCGGGCGGCTCCCCGAAGCGGTCGCGCAGCTCGTCGATGGCGTCCGCCGCATCCTCCTCGCTGCCGACGGCGGCGATGCGCTTATACAGCTCGATGCGGCTCTCGTCGTCGGGGATATAGCTTTCGGGCAGATACGCGCTCACGGCCAGATCCACCGTGCACTCGACCGGCGCGGCCGCGGGCCTCTGCCCCGTCTCGTCGCCGATGGCCTGCGCCAGAATCTTTAAATAGGTGTCGTAACCGACGGCCTGCATGTGCCCGCTCTGCCGCGCCGAGAGCACCGAGCCCGCGCCCCGGATCTGCAGGTCGCGCATCGCGATTTTAAACCCGCTGCCGAACGAGGTGAAATCGCGGATGGCGGAAAGGCGCTTTTGCGCAATCTCGGTGAGGACCTTATCCCGGCGGAAGGTGAAATAGGCGAAGGCGCGCCGGCCACTGCGGCCCACCCGGCCCCGAATCTGATAGAGCTGCGCGAGCCCCATGCGGTCCGCGTCCTCGACAATGAGGGTGTTGCAGTTTGGCACGTCGACGCCGGTCTCGATGATGGTCGTGCAGACGAGGACGTCGCACTCGCCCGAGATCAGCCGCCGCCAGACCTCCGAGAGCGGCTCCTCCCCCATTTTTCCGTGCGCGACCTCGATGCGCGCGTCGGGCAGCAGCGCCTGCAAGCCGGCGGCGCACCGCTCGATCGACTCGACCCGATTGTGCATATAGTAGACCTGCCCCCCGCGCGACAGCTCGCGCTTGATCGCGTCGAGCAGGACGGTTTGGTCGTATTCCATCACATAGGTCTGCACGGGGTGCCGGTCCTCCGGCGGCTCCTCGATGACCGACATGTCCCGAATGCCGCTCATCGCCATATTGAGGGTGCGCGGGATCGGCGTGGCCGACAGGGTGAGCACATCGACGCCGGTGAAGAGCTGCTTGAGCTTCTCCTTGTGCGCGACGCCGAACCGCTGCTCCTCGTCGATCACGAGCAGGCCGAGCTTTTTGAAGCAAATATCCTTTTGCAGCAGGCGGTGGGTGCCGATGGCGATGTCGACCGTTCCGTTCTTGATGCCCGCGACCGCCTCGCGCAGCTCCCTGGGCGTCGAAAAGCGGGAGAGCATCGCGACCTTGACCGGGAACGCCTCCATCCGCTCGCAGAAGGTGTTGTAGTGCTGCCAGGCGAGGATCGTCGTCGGCACGAGCACCGCGCATTGATAGCCGTCCATGACGCATTTGAACGCGGCGCGCAGAGCGACCTCGGTTTTGCCGACCCCGACGTCGCCGCACAGCAGCCGGTCCATCGGGCGCTCGCGCTCCATATCGGCCTTGATCTCGCGGATGGCGCGCAGCTGGTCGTCGGTCTCGTCATAGGCGAAGCGGGCCTCAAAATCGCGCTGCCAGTCGCCGTCCTCCGAAAACGCGACCCCCTCCTCCGACTCTCTTTTCGCGTAGAGGTCGATGAGCTCCTTGGCCATCTCGCGCACCGCGCGGTAGACGGTCGCCTTGGTTTTGCTCCACTCGCCCGAATGCAGCTTGGCGAGCTTGACCGCGCCGTCCTCTTTGGGCGAGATATACTGCGAGACCATGTCGAGCTGTGTGACGGGGACATAGAGGGTGTCCGAGCCGCGATAGGCGATCTTGATATAATCGCGCACAAAGCCGTGGTGGTCGATGCGGTGGATCCCCTCATAGATGCCGATGCCGTGGGTCTCGTGCACCACGTAATCGCCCGGGCGCAGGTCCTCGAGCGAGGCGATGGCGTTGTTTTTGGCGCTCGCGCGCCGGCGGCGCCGTTTGAGCTGCCTGGTCTCCCTGCGGGAGGCGATCACGCAGAGCTTTGACGCGTGCAGCTCAAAGCCGCTCGACAGGGCGCCCACGCCGACGCCGACCGAGCCCGGCGGCGGCAATTCCTCCCCCGCGAGCTGCGAGACCGCAAAGCCCTCCTTTTCGAGATCGGCGCACAGCGCGGCGGCCGCGCGGGGCGTGGCGCACAGCACGACGACGGCATAGCCGGTCTCGACATAGCCGCGCACATCCTCTGCGAGCAAAGAGAATTCCCCTGTCCAGCGGGGCACGATGCCCGCGCGGATGTTGACGAGCGCCGACAGCGCGACGTCCCCGAGGCTGCGGGAAAAGACGTCGGCGAGCACGCAGGCGCGGCCGGGCTCATACGGCGAAAAGGTCTCGCGGTAAAAGGCGGGGTGCTTTCTCGGCAGGTTTCCCTGCTCCTTGAGGCCGGTCAGCTCCTCGCTGTGCATGGCGAGGAGATTTTTGTGCCGTTTTTCTAGATTTTGCGGCTCGGCGAGAAAGAGGATGGGGTTCTCGGCGTAATCCCATACGGTCTGCGGCCGGTCGTAGACCGCGAAGAGATAGCGGTCGGTGCAGGCCGGCATCACGCCGTTTTTGAGGTTCTGCACATCGCGCTCGACCAGACGGCCGAACGCGAGCGCGCTGCCGTCGGTGGCGGCAAGGGCGCGCAGGCGCGCCGCCGCGGCGTCCGGCGCGCCGGGCACCACCTCGCGCACGGGGGTGAGGGTCACGCAGGGAACCCGCTCGACACGGCGCTGGGTCTCGGGGTCGAAGGTCGCGATGCCGTCTATGTCGTTGCCGAACAGCTCGACGCGGACGGGGTATTCCTCGCTGGGCGGAAAGATGTCGACAATGCCGCCGCGCACGGCGAACTGCCCCGGCCCGTCGACCCGGTCGCCCCGGGTATAGCCTGCCGCGACCAGCGACGCGGCCAGCTCCTTGAGCTCGACCTGCCCCCCGCTCTCAAGGGTCAGCGACAGCGCGAGATACCTTTCCTTCGGTATCGTGAATTGGCAGAACGACTCGAGCGAGCAACAGACCACGTCGAGCCGGCCCGCCGCGAGCTGGCCGAGCACGCCGAGCCGCGCGAGCTCGAGCTCGTGAGAGATGCCCTCCACGTCGAGAAAGACAAAATCGCGGGAGGTGTAGGCGGCGGCCCGCTGCCCGAGCTCGACAAAATCGGCGGCGGCGGTCACCGCCTGCGCGTCGGTCTCGCAGACAAACACGACCACCCGCCCGAGCGACCGCCCGAGCGCCGCCGCATAGAGCGCGCGGTGGATCGGGTGGACGCCGAAAAGCACCGCCGTGCCGTCTTTGCGCAGCGCCGCGGCCAGTGTTTCAAATTGTTCGCTTTGTTCGATGGGTTTGAGAAAATCAATCATGCATGGTAACCTGAAAAATATGCGCCCTTTCCAAATGAGAGAAGACGGCGAGCGGTCACGGCGGCTTTATCGGAAAAAGCTCGGGCCCCGCGCGGGGTTCGGCCGCGCCTTATCTCCCCCGGCGCCTCCCGGGTGAAGCGGCTTTTTTCTTTCCGCCGCCTTTTTCGATATTCTGTGTTCAACCGTTATAGCGGCTCTGCGCCAGCGGCAGCTTGCCCTCGCAGAGCAGCGCGGCCGCGTCGAGTACATCGCCGGTGCGCCCGGCGATCTTTTTTTTGTCCGCCGCCGAGGGAGCAGAGAGCACCCACTCGGCGAGATCGTAGTCGGGGCGGGGCTTGGCCCCCACGCCGACCTTGATGCGGGGGAACTGGTCGGACCCGAGCCGCGCGATGATGCTTTTCAGACCGTTGTGTCCCCCGGCCGAGCCGTTGGCCCGAATGCGGATATGCCCGGGCTCGAGCGATATATCGTCGAAGATCACGATGATCTGCGCGGGCTCCAATTTATAATAGGCGGCCGCCGCCGCGACCGCGTCGCCCGAGGCGTTCATGAACGTAGTTGGCTTCATGAGCAGCACCCGCGCGCCGCCGATCCGCCCCGTGCCGGTCAGGGCCTGAAATTTTGCGCGGGCGACCCGAATCCCGTGCCGCTGCGCGAGCGCGTCGAGCATGAGGTAGCCGGCGTTGTGGCGGGTGGCCTCATACTGCCTGCCCGGGTTGCCGAGCCCGACGATCAGATAGTCGAGCGCCGCGTCTTTTCTTTTAAACAACATATAAAAGCTCCCTTGCGCCGGTCATCCCTCGATCACGACGGTGTCGTCGAAATAATCGCGGATGACCGCGAGATAGGTCGTGCCGGTGTTGAGCACGAGCTCGCTGCCGTCGTCCCTGCGGAATATAAAATCCGCGTCCCAGGCCGGCTTCTGCCAGGTAATGTGCTCGTATCTCCCCTGAGAGAAGTAAAAGCCCTCGCCGCCGCCGGAATAGTCGACATCGACCAGCTCGGTGTCGGCAATACCGCCGATATAGGCGAGCAGCAGAAGGCAGTTGTCAAAGCACATCTGCGCGTCGTTGTTGCCCGCGTCGATCTGGGGCTCGCCGTCCTGCCACTTATAATATTTCTGCGCCAGAGGGTGATAGCGCAGCTCCCCGTCGTACAGGCCGGAGAACTCGAAGGTGACGCGGCGCGCGTCGCCGGTCGCGGGGATGATCTTATTCTCGGGGTCGGTGGTGAAGTTGAAGGCCGGCGGCATTTCGCGCGAGAGCGCGGTGTCGATGCCGAGCGTCTCGCAGCCGGCATAGAGCAGGTCGTTCTCGGTGAACTTGCAGTGCTCGGAGGCGTAGGTTTCCATCCGCACGCGGTCGATATAGAGAAAATCCTCGGTATAGTAGCCGTTGAGGGTGGTGAGCCCGCAGCCCCAGACCCACTCCTCGGCGACGGTCGAGGTGCCGATATGGGTGATGATCGGGTCCCATTGGCCGACGGCTTGGATGAACTGATGGCGCAGCGAGCGCACCGAACCGATATAGCCGACGTCGGAGGGGTCGGAGTAGAGCGCCATCAGGCGGGTGATGCCGCCCTCGGTCTCGATCTCGACGACAATGTCGGCCCGGCTCACGCCGTATTGCGGCCAGCTCGCGTAATTGTTGTTGACCGAGACGGCGAAGGGGCGCTGGCCGGCTCTCTCGGGCGCGAGATCGCAGAGGCCGGTGAGATAGTTATAGCACAGCGGCTCCTCTTCCGCCTCGGGGATGGTGAAGAGCGGCGCGCCGGCCGTCGAGACGGCGACCGCGCCGGTGGCGCGGCCTTTACAGCCGGCAAAGAGAGACAGCGCGAGCAGAATACACAGCGCGCCGCAGGCAATGCGCTTACGCATGAAAAGCCCTCCGTCCATGGTAAAATCGGCGTTTTCGCCACCTATCGATTGTATAGCATCCGGGCGCAAAATGCAAACGAAACCGGCCGAAAGCGTCGATGAAACGAAAAAACCAGGCGCCCGCCGCGCGGCAGCGCAGCAAAAGCCTGAGACAACGCAGCGAGTCGCCGATCCCAATCGGTCCGGCCACGGGTTTTCAAAAGGTTCTTGACCTTGCCCTTTACTCCCGAAAAGTCCGCCCTTGACTTTTCGGGAAGAGGAGGAGCAAGGGAGTGAGCGAAGTTTTCCCGAACAGG
>CAZKRQ010000029.1:513-10949 GCA_964555125.1 uncultured Oscillospiraceae bacterium | reverse complement strand
CAACCCGTCTCTGCGGGTGCGCACGCAGATGCGCGAGGCGCTGCTGCGCGCCGGAACACCCCGCAAGCAGCTGAATGAGACGATGACGGCGCTGCTGGCGCGCATGGGGTTCGAGGACCCGCAGCGCGTGCTGGAGTCGTATCCGTTTCAGCTCTCGGGCGGCATGGCGCAGCGTGTCGTGATGGCGATGGCCTCCGCCGGCAACCCGTCGCTTGTCATCGCCGACGAGCCGACGCGCGGCGTCGACAGAGAGAACACGGCGCAGTTTTTGCAGAATCTGGACGCGCTGTTCGGCGGCGCGGCGGTGCTGCTGATCACGCATGATATTTCCGTCGCGGCGCGGTGCGACCGCATACTCGTCATGAACGAGGGAAAAATGGTGGAGTGCGGCGAGAGCGGGCAGATTTTGCACCACCCGAAGGAGATTTATACGCATGAGCTGATCTGCGATCTGCCCCACGCGCTCTCTCATGCGGAAAGAGGCCTGCTATGATGCTGGAAGTGAAGGGGATCAGCAAGCGCTTTGGGGAAAGGGTCGTGCTTGACGGCGTGTCGTTCACGGTCAGGGCGCGCGAGCTGGTGAGCCTGATGGGGCCGAGCGGCGAGGGCAAGTCGACGCTGGCGCGCATCCTCTGCGGCACGGTGCCGCCCGACGCGGGCGAGGCGCTGTTTGAAGGCGAGCGATTTGTCGCGCCGGGGAAAAACGAAACGCGCCGTCTCTGCCGCTGCATCCAGCTCATCCCGCAGCAGCCGTATGCGTCGCTTGACCCGCGCCAGACCGTCGGCGACGCGGTCGCGGAGCCGCTGCTGTTCCACAGGATCGCGAAAAACCGCGCGCAGGCGCGCGAAATGGTCGAGGGCTTACTGAAAAAGGCGTTGCTCGACCCCGCGCTTGCCGGGCGCAGGCCGCACGAGCTGTCGGGCGGTCAGGCCCAGCGCGTGCTCATCGCCCGCGCGCTGAGTCTTTCGCCCCGGCTGCTCATCGCGGACGAGGCGACCTCCATGCTCGATATTTCCTCGCAGGCGCAGATCATGCACCTTTTAAAATCGCTGGTTCACAGCGACGGTCTCTCGATCCTTCTGATCTCGCATGACCGGCCGCTCGTCGAATCGGTATCGGACCGAATTTACCAGCTCAGCGGCGGCAGAATGACCGCTGAGATGTTGCCGAAACGATTGGAGGATTACAATCCATGAAAAGAATCATAGCTCTCGCGCTGGCGTTGGCGCTGCTCGTCTCGCTCGCCGCGTGCGGAAAATCAGGACAGGGCAGCGCAGATAACGGCGAGGGCGCGCAGACGGCCGCCATCGACACCTTTATCGTCGGCACGACGGCGGAGATCGTCACGGCCAACCGAAGCGAATATAATTTCGACGTTTTCAGCGGGACGCTCAGCCAGCTCGCGCCGGTTCGCATCGACGAAAACGGCGAGTTTCAGCCGCTGCTCTGCTCCTTTTCGACAGAGGACAGCCGTGAGTGGACCCTGACCGTGCGCGACGGGATGACCTGGCACGACGGCGAGCCGGTCACAGCCGAGGACATCCGCTTCACGCTCGAATATCTCGACGAGCAAAACGACACCGACACCTATGCGGGCGCCTATGCCTCGATCGAGGTGAAGGATGAGAAAAACATCGTCTTGACGCTGGAGACGGCCAACCCCCGCATGTTGAGCTCGCTGACGACAACGCGCATATTGCCCAGGCATATTTATGAGGGCGTGGCGAACTACGCGGAGGTTCCCAACGAGCGGGCGAATATCGGCTGCGGGCCCTACCGCTTCGAGCGCTTTGACGCGGACGCGGGCGTGGTCGAATTTTCGGCCTTTGCGGAGTATCCCGACGGAAAACCGGCGGCGCAGACCGTGCTGCTGCGCCTGTTCGACAACGAGGACACCATGTATATGGCGCTCAAGGCCGGCGAGATCGACATGGTCTATAAATATTCGGGCGGCGTCGACGCGGCCGTGATCGAGGACCTGGAGGCGAGCGGGAATCTGACGCTGACGCCGGTGAGCAACACGGCGAACAGCGCCGTATTGATCTTCAACAACAGCGCCGCGCCGGGTAACAATGAGAACATCCGCAAGGCGATCGCCTGCGCCATCGACTATGAGCAGTTCCGAACCCTGTTCGGCTCCTCCTACGCGGTCGCGTCCACGGCCGGGTTTGTTCCGAAGGGCACGCCCGGCTATATCGATACGCCCGTGCTTGAGCGCGACCTCGACGCGGCGCGGAACTATCTCGCGCAGGCGGGCTGCGCCGACACCGACGGCGACGGCTATGTGGAGTATCAGGGCCAAAAGCTCTCGATCCCTGTCATGCTGCGCGACGACAGGCCCGTGCACGCGCGGTATGCCGAGCTGCTCAAAAACAATCTGGAAGAGATCGGCATCGAGATCGTCCTCGACGTGCGGGAGGTCGCGAGCTTCCGCGAGCTGACCGAGCAGCAGCGCGCGCAGATCGCCGTCATCACCGGTCTGACGCCGTTTGGGATGGCGATGCGCCTGGGCATGGGCTCGGAGTATATCTGGGCCGGGAACCAGATGGGCTATGCGCAGGTCGCCGACGAGGAGTACGGCGCGCTGCTGGAGCAGGCGGGCTCCGCCTCCAGCATGGAGGAATACAACGCGGCCGCGGCGCAGATGCAGCAGTACTACGCCGCTCATATGCCGGCGGTGGCGCTGTTCTGGGACGCGCATGTGCAGGCGTTTAACAGCGCCTACAGCGGCTTCGCCGTCGACGGGACCTTCGGCCTGCTCAATGCCGAGACCTGGATGCATCTGAAAAAGACGGCATAGGGACGGGGGCCGCCGCGCGCCATAGCGGGGAATTCATGCCGCGATTTGCGGCGCGCGGGGCGGCTTGAGGCGTAGATTCGGCGGCCGGAGCAGACGGCAAGTTTCAACCCGAATTGGATAGAGAGGGCGCATGAAGAAAAAAATATGGATCTCGCTGATCTGCCTGGCCGTCATGGTTGTGTTCAACTTCGCGCTTCCCCGGCTGATGCCGGGGGACACGGTGCTGATGCTGGTGGGCATGGACGAGCAGGCCGTGAGCCGGGCGGAATATGACGCCTATGCGCAGAAGCTGGGCGTAAACGACCCTTTGCTCACACAGTTCGGCCGGTATCTCGCGGATATTTTGACCGGCGATCTCGGCTATTCCTATCACTACAACGCCCCGATCACAGAGCTGATCGCGGCGCGGCTGCCGAATACGCTGCTGCTCGCGCTGCCCTCCATCCTTCTCTCCTCCGCGCTCGCAATGGCGCTCGGGTGCCTGATGGGTATGCGCAAGGGCAGGCCCGCCGAGCGCGCGGTGACCAGCCTGCAAATTCTCGCGGACGCGCTGCCCTCGTTTCTGGTTGGCCTGCTGCTCATCGCGCTGTTTTCTTTCAAGCTGGGATGGCTGCCGATGGGGGCGCTCGGATCGCTCCGGCCGCCCGACGGCCCGCTCGGCGTTGTGGGGGATCGGATCGTTCACCTGATTCTGCCGGTCGCGACGCTGGTCATCGGCGCGA
The DNA here is from genome assembly GCA_964555125.1 of uncultured Oscillospiraceae bacterium. Taxonomy (GTDB): domain Bacteria; phylum Bacillota; class Clostridia; order Oscillospirales; family Ruminococcaceae; genus CAZKRQ01. Next base: position 7,426 of record CAZKRQ010000029.1, on the reverse strand, counting down.
CGCCGGCAAAATATCTGATGGTGTGCAATACGGTGGCGCGGCAGAGAAATGAAAAATACGTCCTGTATGCGCGCAGCCGCGGCGTTTCGGACGCGGGCATCGCGTTCCGGCATATTTTCCCGAATATCTGCCAGCCGTTTTTCACCATGATCGGCATGAACGTGGGCTTTATTGTCTCGGGCTCTCTCGTGATCGAGAATATCTTTTCGATTAAGGGCATGGGCAGCCTGATCTCGCAGGCGATCACGGCGCGGGATTATCCCGTCCTGCAGGGCTGTCTGTTCGTCAGCGCGGTCGTGATCGTCGCGGTGAATCTGTTGACCGACCTGCTCTGCGTGGCGGCCGACCCGAAGGTGAGGTGCAGGGTACATGAGGCGGAATAGAGCTTCGTTGGCGGCGGGGCTGCTGATCCTGGCCGTCTTCGGCGTGTTTGCGCTGTTTCCGGGCCGGGTCGCCCCGTATGGGCCGAAGGAGATGTTCGCGGCGTGGCAGCCCCCGTGTGCGGCGCACCTGCTCGGCACCAACGACATGGGCTATGATATTTTTACCGAAATCGTCTACGCGAGCGGGTCTACTCTGCTCATTGGTCTGGCGGCGGCGCTGATCTCTCTCGTTATCGGGTCGGCCGTCGGTCTGGCGGCGGGGTATTTGTCGGGCTGGATGGGCGAGATCGCGGGGGGCGTTATCCAGATCTTTCTGCTGGTGCCCATGCTTCCCGCAGCCATCGTGATCGCGGCCTTCTGCGGCTCGGGCACCCGCAATATTATCCTCATCATCGCCGTCTTGGGATGGAGCGCGACCGCCCGCACGGTGCGCGCGCGAACATTGCAGCTCAAGCAGACCGCCTTTGTCGAGTCGCTCGTCATCCTCGGCATCACAAAGCGGCGGATCATGCTGCGGCATATCCTGCCCAATCTGTATGAGGTGGTGCTGTCGCGCTATATCATGTCGGTTTCGCGGTGCATGATGCTGGAGGCGACGCTCAGCTTTTTGGGGCTCGGCAACCCGGTCGAGGTGACCTGGGGGCGGATGATCAACCTCGCCTATCAGCGCGGCGGCTTCACCCGGGGCGCGTATCACTGGCTGGTCAGCCCGGGCGTCTGCATCGCGCTGATCGTGATCGCGTTTTATCTGCTCAACCAGTATTTCGAGGCGAAAAATCAGGAGGTTTCGGGCGCGCAGAGCTATCTCGACTGAAGAATGGGGGAATGTCCTATGACGGAAAAGGAAAAACAGGCGCTTTGGGCGGAATGCGTCCGTTTTCACGGCCACGCGTGCGGCGGGCTCGCGGTGGGCTTTCAGGCCGGCCTATACGCGATGGAGCTGCTGGAGCTTGCGCGCGCCGGGGACGAGGAGGTCGTCTGCATCGCCGAAAACGACGCGTGCGGCGTCGACGCGGTGCAGGCGCTGCTCGGCTGCACCCTCGGCAAGGGGAATCTCCTGCTCAAGCCGCGCGGCAAGCAGGCGTTCAGCTTTTACCGCCGCGACGACGCGAGATCGGTCCGCCTGGTGCTGCGCGCCACCCCCGAAAAGAGCGGGGAGGAGCGGGAGCAATGGCTCATGCAGGGCGACTTTCACGAGATGTTTGACGTCAAACCCACAACAGAGCCCCTGCCCGAGGCGGCACGCATTTTTAAAAGCTGCGTCTGCGCGCGGTGCGGCGAGCGGGCCGCGGAGAACCACATGCATCTGCAGGACGGGGAGATGGTCTGCGACGACTGTTATCAGGACTATCGGAGGGTTTTGCGCTGATGGGGCGGTATTTCGACGATCTGCACACACAAAAAGAGAGCCAATGGGGCGACGCGCCCTGTTCGGTCGGCGATACCGCCGAGATCGCGGCGCTTCGCGAACGGCGCGACCCCGACGGCGTGCTCGCCCTTGGCGACGCGCTCAGCCGCCAGCTTCGCTATCGGGAGGCGGCCGAGGTGTTCGGCCGCTATATCGCGCTGCGGCCCGGAGACTTTGCGGGCTATCGCCGCCGCGCGGCGCGCGAGCTCGCGCTGCTGCGGGTGGAGGAGGCGCGGGAGGACTTTCTCCGGGCGAGAGAGCTCGGCGAAAACCCGGTCGAGATCGCCTACCGCCTGGGCATCTGCGCGTATCTTGCGGAGGATTACGCGCAGGCCTGCGCGCAATTTGAGCAGTGCTGGCCGCAGTGCGGCGAGGAGCTCGGCATCGGCGCGATGTATTGGCACGCGCTGGCGAGTATACGGCGGGGCGTTCCCTCGGCGCTGCTCGGGGAATACAGAGAGAGGATGCAGGTCGGGCACCACACAGCTTATGAAAAGGCGGTGCGGGTCTTGACGGGCGCCGATTCCTGCGAGGCGCTTTTGCGGCGGCTGGAGCGGGAGACGGACGGTCTGGAGTATGTGATCGCGCTCTACGGCGTCTGTGTTTTGCTGCAAGGCGAGGGGCGAAAAGCGGAATATGCGCGGTGGAGCCGGTCGCTGCTGGAGCGGGACGAATTCTGGCCCTGCCTCGCCTACCTCGCGGCATGGAACGACAGCAGGCGCGAGAGCGCTTAGAGAAAACGGGCCAAAGGCGTAAAGCCTGCCGGGCCCTGTAAAAAAATCGGCCGTCTGTTCTGGACGGCCGATTTATCTGCGCGTATGGAGTTTTGTCAAGGTCACTTCTGCCGGAGACCGTAGCGCGAAAGACTTTTTTGCGGGACGCCGCAAGCCGCTTCGGCTTCGGGCAGAGTCCCTCCCGCGCCGGATCAGGCGGGCGAGAGCCGGGCGCTGTTCGGCTCCGGCAAAAAATCAGAGGCGGGCCGCTTTTTTTCGAGATTGCTGTGAGATGGGCCCGGCTGACCAAGTTACTGCTGCGGCACGACGGCAAAAAATACAAGATCGGCGCCGCTGTCGTTGACGAGGCTGTGGGTGTGGCCCTTGGGGCAATAGTGGCACTGGCCGGCCGTGAACGGCTCTTCGCCGCCGTCGATGAGAACCTTGCCGCTGCCGCAGAGCAGGTAGATGATCTCGCTGCTGTCCTCATGGGTATGCGGCCCGATGGTCGCGCCCGGAGCGAGAGAGCCGCGCAGAATGCGCACCCGGCCGTCGCTGAACATCTGGGCGGCGACCTCTTTTTCTCCGCCTTTAAAGTGAGGGATGACGCTGGTCTGCATTGTCTGAAAGTCCAAAATCATGCTGCGCTTGCCTCCGCCTATTCCAAACCGATCTTGCGCCGCGCCCTGTGCAGGGTGCGGTTCGCGATGGAGGCGGCCTTTTCCGCGCCCTCGCGGAGCACGCCGCTCAGATAGTCCTTGTCCGCGATGATCTCGCTGTAGCGCGCCTGCACCGGCCCCAGCGCCGCGACGACCGATTCGCCGACCGCGAGCTTAAAGTCGCCGTAGCCTCTGCCGTCGAATTCGCGCTCGATCTCCGCAAAGGTCTTGCCGGTCAGCGAGGCGTAGATGCTCATCAGGTTGGTCACGCCGGGCTTGTCCGCGGCCGCGCGCACCTCGTTGCCCGAATCGGTGACGGCGCGCTTGAACTTGCGCAGGATCGCGTCGGGCGCGTCGGTCAGCATGATTTTGGCGTTTTCGTTTTCATCCGATTTGCTCATCTTCGCGGCGGGGTCCTGAAGGGACATCACCCGCCCGCCGACCTTGGGAAAATAGCCGTCGGGGATCACGAAGACGTCGCCGTAAATGCCGTTGAAGCGGGCCGCGATATCGCGGCTCAGCTCCAGGTGCTGCTTTTGGTCGTCGCCGATCGGCACAAGCTCGGTGTTGTAGAGAAGAATATCCGCCGCCATCAAAACGGGGTAGGTGAACAGGCCGGCGTTGACGTTTTCGGGGTGCTTGAGGCTCTTGTCCTTAAACTGTGTCATGCGGCTCAGCTCGCCGAACTGGGTATAGCACGAGAGCAGCCAGCTCATCTCGGCGTGCGCGCTCACGTCGCCCTGCACAAAGAGGATCGAGCGCGCGGGATCGACCCCGCACGCGAGCAGCATCGCGGCGGATTCGCGGATCTGGCGGCGGAGCACGGCCGGCTCGCGGCGAATGGTGATGGAGTGCAGGTCAACGACGCAATAAATGCAGTCGGCCTCGTCCTGTAACTTGTCCCAATTGCGCAGCGCGCCGATATAATTGCCGAGCGTAAACCCGCCGGTCGGCTGAATGCCGCTGAAAACGCGGGGCTTTTTTTCGTTTTCCATAGGATTTCTGTGCCTCTGCTTTTCTGAAATTCTTTCAGCTATTATATACCTCCCGCCCCGCGCCGTCAATTGACAAACCACCGGCGCAATACTACAATAAAAAAGCGGCGCCGCTTCAAAACCCGGGCCTGCGGGAAGGGGCTTCTCTCAGACGCCGGGGATGCAAAAGGAAGGCGCGGCGCATACAACGGACATACGGGCCGCAAGGCGGCCTCCCTGTAAATAAAAAAATCTGTTGCGGAAAAGAGGAGAGTTTTTATGAGCAAGGTGAGAACGCGCTTCGCGCCCAGCCCCACGGGCTACATGCACGTCGGCAATCTGCGCACGGCGCTATATGCCTACCTGATCGCAAAAAAAGACGGTGGAAGCTTTATTTTGCGCATCGAGGACACCGATCAGGAGCGATATGTCGAGGGCGCGGTGGACATCATTTACAGCACGCTCAGGGACGCGGGCCTCAACTGGGACGAGGGGCCCGACGTCGGCGGGGCGTATGGGCCGTATGTGCAGAGCGAGCGCATGGGCAGCTATCTCGACTATGCCAGACAGCTTGTCGAGCGCGGCGGCGCCTATTATTGCTTCTGCACCAAGGAGGAGCTGGAAAAGCGCATCGGCCACGACGAGCAAAACGGCGGGATCAGCCGGTATGACGGCCATTGCCGCGCGCTGCCCAAAGAAGAGGTGGAGCGCCGCCTCGCGGCGGGCGAGCCCTATGTCATCCGCCAGAAGATGCCCACCGTGGGCACGACGGTGTTCCACGACCTCGTTTACGGCGACATCGCCGTCGACAACGCCGAACTGGAGGATCAGATCCTCATCAAGTCGGACGGGATGCCCACCTATAATTTCGCAAACGTCATCGACGACCACGCGATGGGCATTACCCACGTCGTGCGTGGCAACGAGTATCTCTCAAGCGCGCCGAAGTATAACCTGCTGTATGAAGCATTTGGCTGGCAGGTGCCGGCCTACATCCACTGCGCGCCGGTCATGAAGGACGAGCACCAAAAGCTCTCGAAGCGCAACGGCGACGCGAGCTATCAGGACCTGGTCGCGAAGGGCTATCTGCCGCAGGCGATCATCAACTATCTCGCGCTGCTCGGCTGGGCTCCCAAGGGAGAACAGGAAATCTTCACCCTCGAGGAGCTGACGAGGGAATTTGACATCGCGGGCATCAGCAAATCCCCGGCGATTTTCGACAGCGAAAAGCTCAAGCACATCAACGCCGAGTATATCCGCGCGCTGCCGCTCGACAAATACAAACAGTATGCGATACCATTTATTCAACAGGTTGTAAAAAGAGAGATCGACGTCGACCTGCTCTGCGCGGCGCTGCAGCCCCGCACCGAGTATTTCGCGGATATTCCCGAAAAGCTCGGCTTTCTCGAGACGCTGCCCACCTATGGCAACGAGCTGTATGAGCACAAAAAGATGAAGACCAACGCCGAGACCGCGAAGACCGCGCTCGAGGAGATGCTGCCGGTGCTCGAGCGGCTCGACGACTGGAGCGCGCAGGGGGTGCACGACGCGCTGTTTGCGCTCATTGAAAAGCTCGGCGTCAAGAACGGGTATCTGCTCTGGCCGCTGCGGGTCGCGCTGTCGGGCGTGCCGGTGTCGCCGGGCGGCGGCGTCGAGCTCGCGGCGATTCTCGGCAAAGAGGAGAGCCTGCGCCGCCTGCGGGCGGGGCTCGCGCAGCTGTCATGAGCAGGGAAGCAGGGCACGACCGCGAGGAGAAGCCGGGGAAATGGCCCGACACAATCGCCGTTTTTCTGTCGGGCGCGCTGATGGGCGGGTTTGCCCTGGCGGTCTGGTGCACGGAAACGACCCATTCGACGACCGACGAAATTATGGTGGCGGCGCTTCTGGCGGTTTCGGCGGCGTCTGTTGCCCTGAGCGTCTATGACGCGGTTGCGATCATTCGATACCGGCGCGCGCATCCTGAATTGAAAAAACGGGAGGCGGAGGAGCGCAGCGCACGCCTCGGCCGGAAGATGACCCGCGCACAGGCGCGGCAGATGGAGCGGGACGGCCGCCGGCTGCGCGAGATAATTTTCGGCGTCGCCGCGCTCGCGCTGGGCGCGGGAGCGATTGTCTGTTGGGGCGCGGCCCACGATCTCGCGGCGCTGCTGCTGCTCGTCGCCGCGGCGGCGAGCGGGGTATTTGCGCTGGTGAAGCGGCGCGAGGTGCCCGAAGAGCTTGTGCAGGATGACGCGGAGCAAAGGGAGACAGAGGAACAGGAATAATACAGAGCTACTTGGCGTTGCCGGCTTATGCGCCGCATGGCCGTTGTGGCGGGGTTGTTTTGTTTTGGAAAAAGAGCCGTCTTTGCGGCGGCGCGGAAGAAAAAAGTGGTTTCAGGTTTTCCACCGCGCCGTTGCGCGGCTCTGTTTGATGGAAAACGGATAGAATCAGGGAAAAAGGAGTTGTGACGGTATGTCGATAGAAAGGGCCAGGGCCTATCTGAAGCAGTTCGGCGCGCAGGAAAGAATTCGGGAATTTGAGGTCAGCAGCGCCACGGTCGAGCTGGCGGCGGTGGCTGTCGGCGTGGAGCCGGCGCGCATCGCGAAGACGCTCTCTTTTTCGATCGAGGGCGCGCCGGCGCTTATTGTGGTCGCCGGCGACGCGAAGATCGACAATAGAAAATTTAAGGATTATTTTCACCAGAAGGCGAAAATGCTCACCCGCGAGGAGGTTGCCGCGCTGATCGGGCATGAGGTCGGCGGCGTCTGCCCGTTTGGGGTCAACGACGGCGTCA
>CAZKRQ010000029.1:0-503 GCA_964555125.1 uncultured Oscillospiraceae bacterium | reverse complement strand
TCTGGATGAGAGCCTGCGCCGGTTCAAGACGGTTTTTCCCGCTGCGGGCAGCGACAACAGCGCGATCGAGCTCAGCCCGGAGGAATTGACGGAATTTTCACGGGCAAAAGCGTGGATTGACGTCTGCAAATTGCCGGAGGAGGCGGAAAAGCAATGACCGATGAACAGCTTAAGGCGATGGTGCTCGACGCCGGTTTTTCAGGCGCGGCGGTCATTGACGCGCGCGACATCCAGTTCGCAGAAGTGTTTCGATCCTGCTGTGAGGACAATCTCTGTGGGAATTACGGTGCGAACCACAGCTGTCCCCCGCTGTGTGGGGGCTTTGACGAGATGGTGGGCAAAACCAGGGCGTATCGGAAAGGTCTGCTGTTGCGCTCGAGCTGGGAGGCCGACAACGTCATGGACGAGGACGAGCTCAAGCCGATGAAAAAGATGCACAGCGCGATGACGCGTGAGCTCTTAGGGCGTATTCGCGCAGAGGTGCCGGGCGGGCTGGGCATGGC
>CAZKRQ010000028.1:0-10981 GCA_964555125.1 uncultured Oscillospiraceae bacterium | reverse complement strand
CTCGCCGAATCGGGCGAGCGGTTTGGGGACGCGAATTTCGCGTGGGGATACTGCTTCGCCCTGTTCTTTCTGTTTGCCGCCTGCGCGCGCGAGTTTTTCTTCCGGGATAAGAAGTGGGACGCGGCGAAGTGGGTTGGCACGCTGCTCTTCTTCGCCCACCTCGCGAGCGGTCTGTACTATTTTATTCGTCTGCTGACCGGCGCGGGCTATTATTGAAGGCGTTGGAGGGGCCTTACCGCAAAGAGCGCGCTTTTGCGTGGGCCTTTGGAATGCGCTCTTAGGCTGTGTTTTGGGATGACGGACGCCCCTTTGCCCGCCTTGCTCTTCGATGCCCAGCGATAAACGCGCTTCTTCACGCCGCGCCTGCACCGGTCGAGCTTTTTTAGCCCGGCGAGACGCGCCGCGAGCCGGCTTGCGCGGCCGGTCTCGCTTTGCCAAAAGAAAACCGCTGTTGCAGTTTGAGATGCAGCAGCGGCCTTTTTTAATGCGATCCGTGTGATTCCGCGCGCAGGGCGGCACCGGGGCGATCAGGACTCGACGACCTCCAGCACATCCATTGGGCAGGCCTTGGCGCAGATGCCGCAGGCGATGCATTTGGAGGAGTTCGCCAGGCCCTCCTCAAAGACAATCACGCCGAGCGGGCAGGCCTCCTTGCACTTGCCGCAGCCGGTGCAGAGCTTTTTGTTGATCATGTAGACGCCGGTTTTGGGATTGGCGGTGATGGCGCCCGCCGGGCAGGCCTCGGCGCATTTGCCGCACTGCACACAGGCCATCGGGCGGACCTTTCCGGCGCGTTCCACGATCTGAACGCAGGATTTAGCCGGGTCGAATTCCTTGTAGAACGCCATGGAGCAGGCGCGCACGCACTCAAGGCAGGCCTTGCAGGTCGAACCCTTTTTGACAGTCAGTTTCTTCATGCTTTTTACCTCATCTATCCTGTTTTGTTTTTGCAGGCAAGCGCCGCAAAACGGGGAATCCGGCCGGACAGAGCGGCCTCGCGCCCCGTATTATTTTAATTTTACCTTTTGTGCCCGCAAGAATCAACAGAATTCGACAAAAAAATATCAATTTGACCGGCCGCGGGCGCGCATTGACATTTTGCAGTTTACAGAAACAGAGAAATCGGTTAAAATAAAACGGAACTACAACATGCGGCGCGCATGGTGGAAACGGCGGAAAAGGAAAGGCGAAAATACTGATGCTGAAATACAAACGAATCCTCATCAAGCTCAGCGGAGAGGCGCTTGCGGGCGATAAGGCGACCGGGCTGGATTTCGACACGGTTGTCAATATCTGCAAGGCGATCAAGAAGGCGCAGGCGCTGGGCGTCGAGATCGCGATTGTCGTCGGCGGCGGCAACTTCTGGCGCGGGCGCGACCACAACGGGATGGAGCGCTCACGCGCCGACCATGTCGGTATGCTCGCCACGGTGATGAACGCGCTGGCGATCTGCGACGCGCTGGAGCAGCTGGGTGTGGAGACGCGGGTCATGACGGCGCTGCAAATGCAGCAGGTCGCCGAGCCCTATATCCGCAACCGCGCGATTCGCCACCTCGAAAAGGGGCGGGTCATCATCCTCGCGTGCGGCACCGGCAACCCCTATTTTTCGACGGACAGCGCCGCGGCGCTGCGCGCCGCCGAAATCGACGCCGAGATCATTTTCAAGGCGACCCTTGTCGACGGCGTTTATGACAAGGACCCGCACAAATTCTCCGACGCGGCGCGCTACGACGAGCTGTCCTTCAGCAAGGTGCTCACCGACCAGCTGATGGTGATCGACAGCACGGCGGCGAGCATGTGCCGCGACAACAGCATCCCCGTTCTCGTGTTCGATCTGCTCAATGACCCTGAAAACCTGGTGCGTGCCGTCAGCGGCGAAGACATCGGTACAATAATTGTGGAGGAATAAACATGAACGAGCATCTAAAACCCTTTGACGAGAAGATGGGCAAATCGGTCAGCTTTTTAAAGGGCGACCTCGCGGCGGTGCGCGCCGGGCGCGCAAACCCCAGCGTGCTCGACAAGATCCAGGTCGATTATTACGGGACGCCGACGGCCATCAACGCGATGGCGGCGGTTTCGGTGTCGGAGGCGCGCGTGCTGCTGATCCAGCCGTGGGACGCGTCGTCGCTCAAGGCGATCGAGAAGGCGATCCAGGCCTCGGACATCGGCATCAATCCGACCAACGACGGGCGGGTGCTGCGGCTTGTCTTTCCGCAGCCCACGGAGGAGCGCCGCAAGGAGCTCACCAAACAGGTGAGAAAGATGGGCGAGGAAGGCAAGGTCGCCGTGCGCTCGATTCGCCGCGACGCGATTGAGAAGTTCAAGAGCCTCAAAAAGTCGGGGGAGCTGACCGAGGACGATCTCAAAAACCTGGAGACGGAGACCCAGAAGGTCACCGACAAGCGCTGCGCCGAAATCGACGAGATGATTAAGGCCAAGGAAAAAGAGATCATGGAGCTCTGATATGGCGCAGGCGGATGGCAACGGGGTGCCCGCCCACATCGGCATTATTATGGACGGCAACGGGCGCTGGGCGAAGAAAAGAGGCCTGCCCCGCACCGCGGGACACACCAGAGGCGCCGAGGTGTTTCAGAAAATCACGCGGTATTGCGAGAAGATCGGCGTCAAGGCGCTGACGGTTTACGCCTTTTCGACCGAGAACTGGTCGCGGCCTCAGGACGAGGTCGACATGATTATGAACCTGCTTCGCCGCTATCTCAAGGACGCCTTCGGCTTTAAGGGAGAGAATATACGCATCACCTTTATCGGGGACCGCGGCCGGCTCGCGCCCGACATCGTCGCGAGCATGGAGGAGATCGAGGAGACCTCGCGCGGCAACACCGGGCTTTTTCTCAATGTCGCGATCAACTACGGCGGCAGGGAGGAGATCGTGCGCGCGGCGCGCAGCCTCGCCGCCGACGCGCGGGACGGGGCGCTCGCGCCGGAGGAGATCGACGAGGCGCTGTTTGAAGGGCGCACCTATCTGGCGGGCCAGCCGCCCGTCGATCTGATCCTGCGCCCGAGCGGGGAGGAGCGGCTCTCGAATTTTCTGCTGTGGCAGTGCGCCTACAGCGAGTTTGTGTTCATGGACACGCTCTGGCCCGACTTTACCCCCCGGGAGCTCGACAGGGCGATTGCGGAGTATGCGGGGAGAAAAAGACGTTTCGGCGGAATCTGATCGGCAATGGCGGGTGATGCCCGCCATATGCTTTATGGAGAGGTAAGAGATGAAGAAAAGATTGATTTCGATTGCGGTGGGCCTGGTGCTGCTCGCGTTTTTGATGTGGCGGCTCGATACGGTCGCGGTCAACATCGCCTTTGCGCTGATCGGCGCGATCGGCGTTTTTGAGATCACCCGCGCGCTGGGGATGAACGACAACAGGCTCTGGGTCGTCCTGTTCGGCCTGCTGCATGTCTGGAATATGCTGCTGCTGCCCGACGCACACTATTTTATCTATCTGCTGCTCTTTGTGATGTTCTGCCTGGTGATGTTTCTCAAAAACCGGCACTATACTTATAAAGAGGCGGCGGGCGCGTTCGCGGCGACGGTGATGCTGACGATGGGCCTGCGCTCGATTCTCGTCATCCGGGACGCCTCTCAAACGGTGTGGGACGCGCGGTTTATGTTCTTCATGGGGCTGGCGCTCGGTTGGCTGTGCGACACCCTCGCGTTCACCTTCGGCAACCTGTTCGGCAAAAAGAAGCTCTGCCCGTCCATCTCGCCCAACAAGACCGTCGCGGGCGCGGTCGGCGGCGTGGTGGGCACGCCGGTGCTGATCGCGCTGCTCTATTGGTGGTATGCCTCGAGCGCCGCGCCGGGGTCGGCGTTTTACGGCAGGCTGGGGGCGGCGCACTTCGCCTTTTTCGCGGTTCTGGGCCTCGTCGGCGCGGTCGTGGGCATCATCGGCGATCTGGCGGCCTCCTATATCAAGCGGGAATGCGGCATCAAGGATTTCGGCAACATCATGCCGGGCCACGGCGGCGTGATCGACCGGCTGGACAGCGTGCTCTTCACCTGCACGCTGGCGTCCTTTGCGTATGCGCTCTGGCTTGCCTGGTTTGCATGAACTTTCCAGTTAGATTTCAGGAAACGGGGCGATACTAAAAATGGCGACCCAAAAACTCTGCGTGCTCGGCTCGACCGGCTCGATCGGGACGCAGACGCTTTCGCTGACCGAGGCGCTCGGCATCGAGATCACCTCGATCAGCGGCTTTCGCAACGTCGCGCTGCTCGAGGAGCAGGCGCTGCGCTTTCGGCCGCGCTATGTCTGCGCGGCCGACGAGGCCGCGGCGGCGGAGCTCAGGCTCCGCCTCGCGCACACGGGCTGCAAGGTGCTCGCGGGCGCGCCGGCGCTTGAGTATATTGCCGCGGAGGACGGCGCGGACACGGTGCTGACGGCGGTGGTCGGCGTCGCGGGCCTGCGGCCGACGGTCGCGGCCATCGGCGCGGGCAAGACCATCGCGCTCGCCAATAAAGAGACCCTTGTCGCGGGCGGCCGGCTCGTCACGTCGCTTGCCGGAGAGCGCGGCGTGCGGCTGCTGCCGGTAGACAGCGAGCACTCGGCGATCTTTCAATGCCTACAGGACGCGCACAGCGCAAGGCGGCTCGAAAAAATCATTCTGACCGCCTCCGGCGGACCGTTTTTCGGCCGCGCGCGGGACAGCCTGCGCGAGGTCACGGTTGCCGAGACCCTCAACCACCCCAACTGGCGCATGGGCAGAAAGATCACGGTGGACAGCGCGACCCTCATGAATAAGGGCCTTGAGCTGATCGAGGCGATGTGGCTGTTTTCGCTGCCGCCCGAAAAGATCGAGATCGCGGTGCACAGGCAGAGCATCGTGCACTCGATGGTGCAGTTTTCCGACAACTCGGTGCTCGCGCAGCTCGGCGTGCCCGATATGCGCCTGCCGATTCAATACGCGCTCACCTGGCCGGATCGGAGGCCCTGCCCGGTCGAGCCCCTGAGCCTGGAGCGGATGAGCGGCCTGACCTTTGCGCGCGCGGACGAGGAGACCTTTGTCTGCCTCGCTGCCTGCAAAAAAGCCGCCTCCATGGGGGGCACGGCGCCCTGCGTCGCCAACGCGGCGAACGAGGTCGCGGCCGCGGCCTATCTCGCGGGCGAGATCGGATTTCTTGAAATCGGCGAGGCGGTGCTGCGCGCGGTCGAGCAGGCGGCGCCGCGCGCGGAATACACGCTGGAGGAGCTGCTCGAGACCGACCGCGCGGTCCGCGAAGAGACCCGCGCGTTTCTCGCGCGGCGCTGAACGGACGGCGCAAAATCATAAATCCAGGAGAAACTGATGTCGACATTACTCTATATTCTGCTTGCGATTTTCATTTTCGGTGTCATCATCTTTGTGCACGAATTCGGCCACTTTATCACGGCGAAGCTGTGTAAGATCAGGGTCAATGAATTTGCGATGGGCATGGGCCCCAAGCTGTTCTCCGTAAAAAAGGGGGAGACGGCTTACAGCCTGCGGCTGTTCCCCATCGGCGGCTTTTGCGCGATGGAGGGGGAGGACGAGGAGAGCGACGAAGAGGGCTCGTTCACCAGGGCCGCGGTCTGGAAGCGCATCCTCGTCGTCATCGCGGGCGCGGTGATGAACCTGATCCTCGGCTTTCTCATTCTGGTTTGTCTGACCGGCACGCAGGATCTGCTCGCCTCGCGCACCATCAGCCAGTTTGAGGAAAACGCCGTGACCTATCAGACGGGGCTGCGGGAGGGCGATGTCCTCGTCGCCATCAACGGCCGCAAGCTCTATCTCGCCAACGATATTTTCTATGAGCTCGCGCGGGTGCCCGGCGGCGTGACCGATGTTGTCGTCGAGCGGGACGGCGAGCGGATCACGCTTGAAAACGTCCAGTTCCCGACGGCGGTTTATGAGGACGGCACGACCGGCATCTCGATCGATTTTTATGTGCGCGGCGTGCGGAAGAGCTTCGGCACCGTGCTGGAATATTCCGCGCGCTGGACGATGGCGCTCGGGCGCCAGATCTTCCTGTCGGTGTTCGATCTCATCACCGGCAACGTCGCCATCAACGAGCTGTCTGGGCCGGTCGGCATCGTCTCGGCCATCGGCGACGCGGCCGCGATCGGCTGGGATTATGTCTTCACCCTTGCCGCGCTCATCACCATCAATGTCGGCATCTTCAACCTGCTGCCGCTGCCGGCGCTCGACGGCGGCCGCCTGTTCCTGCTGCTCATCGAGGCGCTGACCCGCAAAAAGCTTCCGACCCGCTATGAGGCGGTGATCAATCTGGCGGGCATGGTGCTGCTGTTCGGGCTGATGATTTTCGTGACATATCAGGATGTCACGAGGCTGTTCGCGAGGTAGAAGGCATGACAAAGCTTGTAAAAATCGGCGACAGGCAGATCGGCGGCGGCTCGCCGGTTCTGGTGCAGTCGATGCTCAATGCCCACAACGCCGACGTGCAGGGAAACGTCGCGCAGGCCGTGGCGCTCGAGCGGGCCGGGTGCGACATCCTGCGCGCGGCGATCCCGAGCCGGGAAGCGGTCCGGCTGATCCCGGCGATCAAGGAGGCCGTCTCGATCCCGCTGGTCGCGGATATTCACTTCGACTACCGCCTCGCGCTCGAGAGCGTCGCGGCGGGGGTCGACAAGGTTCGCATCAATCCCGGCAACATCGGGGACGACGGCCATGTGCGCGAGGTCGTCACGGCCTGCCGGGCGAAGGGGGTCCCGATCCGCGTCGGCGTCAATTCGGGCTCGGTCGAAAAACAGATTCTGGCGCGCTTCGGCGGCCCGACCGCCGAAGCGCTGGTGGAGAGCGCGTTTTATCACACGCGGTTGATCGAGAAATTCGATTACGATCAGATCGTGATCTCGATGAAATCCTCCGACCTTCGGACGATGATCGCCGCCTACCGCCTGGCGCACGAGCGCTGCGATTATCCGCTGCATCTCGGGGTGACCGAGGCGGGCACCTATCGGATGGGGCTTGTCAAATCCGCGATCGGCATCGGCTCGCTGCTGTGCGACGGCATCGGCGACACGCTGCGCGTCTCGCTGACCGACGACCCCGTGCGCGAGATTGAGGCGGGCCGCGACATTTTAAGGGCGGCCGGCCTCGGGCAAGGGGTGACCATCGTCTCCTGCCCGACCTGCGGGCGCACCGAGATCGACCTTGTTTCCATCGCGAAGGAGATCGAGGACAGGACCCGCCATATCCAAAAAAATCTCAAGGTCGCGGTGATGGGCTGCGTGGTCAACGGGCCGGGAGAGGCCGCCGAGGCGGACATCGGCATCGCGGGCGGGCGCGATTGCGCGATTCTCTTCAAAAAGGGCAGGCCGGTGCGCAAGCTGACCGGCGACATCGCGGCGCAGTTGCTCGAGGAGATCGAACGGCTATAAAGCTTACATAGAGAATAAAGAGGAAGCATGGGACAAAAAGCAAGCGCGCTGTGGGCGGATATTTCGTCCGCGGCGGAGTTGGACGCGACAGTTGAAAAGCTCACCGTCGACAAAGACAGAAAGCAGTTGGTTCTGTCTTTGTTTTGCGCTGTCTTTGACGCGGCGCTGTTGGAGGATTTTGAGCGCGCCGTGGCGGCGAAATATGCCGCTTATACGGTGGCGGTGCGGTTTCGGTTCCCGCCCGAGGCGTTTTGCGAGGCGGCCTGCCCCTATGTTGTGGCGCGGCTCGCGCGGCAGGGCGTGCCGGTCAACGGCTTTTTTATCGGCGCGACCTACGCGCTGCAGGGGGACCGTCTCGAAATCCATCTCAGCCACGGCGGAGACAATATGCTCGCGATGATGGATTTTGAGGGGAAGTTCAACGCCTGCCTGCGTGAGCTCTTTTCACGGCACGTGACGCTGACCCTGACGAGCGAGGAGACCGCGCTGCCCTCGATCGAGAAATTGTCCGCCGCGCCGGAAGACGCCGCCAAAGGCAGGCAGAAAAAGAACGAGCCCAAGCGCCGGCCCGGTAAGCATTTAACCAAAGAGGATATGAACAACCCGCTGTTGCGGCTGGACGACGACGAATTCACGGTCGTAATCGGCCGCAAGCCGAATCTTCAGGCCTTAAAGCCGCTCGAGGAGGCCTCGGCCGACATCGGGCGGGTGACCGTCTGGGGCGAAATCTTTTCGGCCGAGATGCGCGAGACGCGCAACAAGATGAAGATCTACAGCCTGATGATCACCGACTATACCGGCTCGATCGACCTCAAGGTGATCGACAAGGCCGACGACTTCAAAGCGGTCGGCGAGCTTAAGGCGGGCGACACCGTCGTCGCCTCGGGCGAGGTGTCGCCCGACCGCTTCACCAACGAGTTGACCCTCAACCCGCGCGACATCGTCGTCGTCCATCCCTACCGGCGGCGGGACAACGCGCCCGTCAAGCGGGTCGAGCTGCACCTGCACACCAACATGTCCGCGATGGATGCGCTGCCGCCGGCCAAGGCCGTGATCCAGCGGGCGGCGCAGTTCGGCCACAGGGCGGTCGCCTTCACCGACCACGGCGTGCTGCAGGCCTATCCTGAAATCCAGGACGCCGTCTCGGGCATCCGCGACAAGTGCCCCGATTTCAAGCCGATCTACGGCGTGGAGGCCTACTATGTCGACGATTCGGCCAAGGTCG
The DNA here is from genome assembly GCA_964555125.1 of uncultured Oscillospiraceae bacterium. Lineage (GTDB taxonomy): Bacteria > Bacillota > Clostridia > Oscillospirales > Ruminococcaceae > CAZKRQ01. Next base: position 2,380 of record CAZKRQ010000028.1, on the reverse strand, counting down.
TGACCGGCGTCACCGAACGGCCGCTCGAGGGCGAGCTGATCTGCTTCGACCTCGAGACGACGGGGCTCAACGTCTCGACCGAGCGGATCACCGAGATCGGCGCGGTGCGGGTCAGAGACGGGGAGATCCTCGACGCGTTCGACATCTTTGTCAACCCCGGCAAGCCGATCCCCGCCAATATCGTGCAGCTCACGGGCATCACCGACGAGATGGTCGCCGGCGCGCCGCAGGAGGCGGAGGCGCTGCGGCAATTCTTCGCTTTCGCAGGCGATCTGCCCCTGATGGCGCACAACGCCAGCTTTGATATGTCGTTTATCAAGGCCGCGCTCGCGCGCATGGGGGAGGAGCGCCCGCTCGTGTCGGTCGACACCCTCGCGCTCTCGCAGTCGCTGCTGCCCGACCTGAAAAAGCACAAGCTGGACAGCCTGACGAAATATTTTAAGCTGCCCTCCTTTAACCACCACCGCGCCAACGACGACGCGGCGGCGCTCGCCCGCATCTGGTTCGAGTGCGTCAAGCTGCTGCGGGAACGGGGCGTGCGCCATCTCGGCGAGATCAACGCGAGCATCGGCGGGCGAAACATCGCGCATATCCGCCCGAACCACATGATCCTGCTCGTGCAGAACAGGGCGGGGCTCAAGAACCTCTATCAGCTCGTCACCATGAGTCATCTGCAATATTTCGCCGGCAAACGCCCGCGCATCCCTCTCGGCGAGCTCCTGCGCCACCGGGAGGGACTGCTGATCGGTTCGGCGTGCGAGGCGGGCGAGATCTATTCCGCGCTCGCGGACGGGCGGCCGTGGGAAGAGATCGTCGAAAAGGGGCGGAAATACGACTTTTTTGAGATTCAGCCGGTCGCGAACAATATGTTCATGGTGCGAAAGGGCACGCTGCCCGACGTCGAGGCGATCCGGGAGCTCAACCGCAAGGTGATCCGGCTCGCGGACGAGCTGGGCAAGCCGACGGTCGCGACCTGCGACGTGCACTTTCTCGACGAGCGGGACGGTATCTACCGCCAGATCCTGACCGCCGGCATGGGCTATGAGGACACCGACGAGCAGGCGCCGCTCATCTACCGAACGACCGAGGAGATGCTGGAGGAGTTCAGCTATCTCGGCGAGCGCGCCTATGAGATCGTTGTCGGGAACACGAATAAGATCGCGGACAGCATCGCGTCCGACATTTTCCCGATCCCCTCCGAGACATATACCCCCTCGATCGAGGGCTCGGAGGATATGCTCGCCGAGATGGCGAACAAAAATCTGCGCGAGCGCTACGGCGACAATCCCCACCCCGCCGTCGTCGAGCGGATGAACAAGGAGCTGAACTCGATCATCGGCAACGGCTACGCGGTGCTGTATGTCATCGCGGTCAAGCTCATCACCAAGTCGGAGGAGGACGGCTATCATGTCGGCTCGCGTGGGTCGGTCGGCTCGTCCTTTGTCGCGAACCTGGTCGGCATCTCGGAGGTGAACCCCCTCGCGCCGCACTACATTTGCCCGCACTGCAAGCACTTTGCGTTCGTGGAGGGGGTCGGCTCGGGCTTTGAGCTCGAGAACATCCCCTGCCCGGAATGCGGGACGCTGATGCGGGGGGACGGGCACGACATCCCGTTTGAGACCTTCCTCGGCTTTAAGGGGGAAAAGCAGCCGGATATTGACCTGAACTTCTCCTCCGAGTATCAGTCGCGCGCGCACCGCTATACCGAGGAGCTGTTCGGCAAGGACCACGTCTTTAAGGCGGGCACCATCACGGCGCTGCAGGACAAAAAGGCGTTCGGCTATGTCAAAAAATATCTCGAGGAGCGCGGCCGGGTCGTCAACCGCGCCGAGGAGACCCGCCTCGCCCTCGGCTGCACAGGGGTCAAGCAGAGCACCGGCCAGCACCCCGGCGGCATGGTCGTCATCCCCGCGCAGTATGACATCACCGATTTCACCCCGGCCCAGCACCCCGCCGACAAGGCGGAGGGCGGCATCATCACCACCCACTTCGACTTCAGCTCGCTGCACGACACCCTGCTCAAGCTCGACGAGCTCGGCCACGAGGTCCCGACGATGTATCACCACCTCGAGGCGCTGACCGGCACCAACGTGAACGACACCCCCATGAACGACAAAAACGTCATGAAGCTGTTTACCTCGGTCGAGCCGCTCGGCATCCGCGAGGAGGACATCGACAGCAAGACCGGCACCTTCGGCATCCCCGAGATGGGCACCGTCAACAGCCGCAACATGCTCATCGAGGCGCAGCCGAAGACCTTCGCCGACCTGATCCAGATTTCCGGCCTCTCGCACGGCACCGACGTCTGGGCCAACAACGCGCAGGATCTGATCCGCAACGGCACCTGCACCATCTCCGAGGTCATCGGGACCCGCGACAG
>CAZKRQ010000027.1:0-10993 GCA_964555125.1 uncultured Oscillospiraceae bacterium | reverse complement strand
CTGCAAACCATTGATATGACTGGCTTTTTTGAAGTCCTATAATTACACTCGGACCACGTCGCCGCAAGCTCCATTTGCTTGCGGCAATTTTTGTATAACGAAAAAGCGGCGGTCCATCTCGCCGCTTTTCTGAGCCCGTTCAAGCCGGTCAAACAGCTATTCTTTCTGTTTTTTCTTTCTCAGGTGAATTTCCGGGATTGCCACGGTATCGTATTGGATCTCTTCCTCGTCCTCCTCCAGCTCCTCTTTCGCCGGCGTCCGGCCGATATGGATTTCCGGGACGGCCAGATCATCGACCCGCAGCGTCAGCTTGGGCTTCTTCTCGTCACTCACAATATGAGCCTCCTTTGTCGTCACAATTTCTCCCTATAAACCGTTTACAACAGGTTGATAAAAAATGTAATCGTCAGGCTGTTAATAAAATCCGCAAACATACTGCCCACAATGGGCACCAGGATATAAGCCTTGATGGAGGGCGCAAAACGGTCCGTCAGCGCCTGCATATTCGCCATGGCGTTTGGCGTTGCGCCCATGCCGAAGCCGCAGGTGCCCGCGGCCAAAACGGCCGCGTCGTAGTTTCGGCCCATCACGTTGAAAACCACAAAATAGGCAAAGAGGAACATCAGCACGGTCTGGACGACCAGAAGGAGGAGCAGCGGCACGGCCAGATCGGCCAGCTGCCACAGCTTGAGGGTAATCATCGCGATGCCCAGGAACAGCGAGAGGCAGATGCCGCCGATATCGTTGATTTCGCCCATAGGCACCTCGAATTTTCCCGTGAATTCCCCATAGTTTCGCATCACGGCGGCCACGATCATCGCGCCGATATATACAGGAAAGCTCATTCCCGTCTTTGACAGCAGCCACGACACGAGGGTCCCGACACCCATTGCGATCGCGATCTGATAGGCGGCGGGCGCATAGCCGCGAATCGAGCGGCGGTGCTTCTGCTCCTCCTCCACCAGGAGGGTCTCTTCCACGGGGACGGCGGTCTTCAGCAGGTCATGCTTCAAAATCAGGCGGCGGCCAAGCGGGCCGCCCATCAGCGAGCCGCCAATCAGGCCAAACGTCGCGGCAGCCGTACACAGGGTCGTCGCGCCCTCCAGCCCCAGATCCTCCAGGACCGTGCCGAAAGCGCCCGCCGTGCCGTGCCCGCCCACCATGGGGATCGAGCCGGTGCACATACCAACCATCGGGTCCACGCCCAACAGCCGCGAGAACCCAGTGGCCAGACCGTTCTGCGCGACGATCAGCGCCGTAACGCATACCAGGAAAATCAGCAGGCTGACGCCGCCGCTCTTCAACACCTTCAGATTCGCCTGAAATCCAACCGAGGTAAAGAAGATGACCATGCAGACATTGCGCAGCGTCTCGTCAAATGACAGCTCCACGATGCCCAGCGCATACAAAACACAGGACAAAATAGCGAAGATCAGGCCGCCGACCACCGGCGCGGGGATGCAGAACGCCTCCAACAGCTTGACCCGCTTTTTCAGCGCGTTCCCCAGATAGAGCACCGCCACCGCAAGCGCCAGCGTCTGATACATATCCAGCGACAGCAGAAAAGAGCGCCCGCTCTCCTTCGGCGCGCTGACCGGCGCCTCAATGCCCTGCTCTTCATAGTAAGCCGCCGCGCCGGGATGGAACCCGACCGGCACCGCCCGCACCGCGTCCGCGGGCTGCATCGACGCATTGACAGCGACGGCGCTCTGGATCTCCGCGCTGCGCTCAAAGAGCAGCGCCGTGATCCGGCTCACTGTGTCGGCGTCCAGCTCGTCGCTAGCTACCAGCACGGCGCGGACGCCCAGCGTGGCGACGGCCTCCGTCTGTCCCGGATAGGTTCCGGCCGGGATCGTGTAGGCCGCATAGCAGGGATAGAGGCTCGTCAGCTGTTCAATCGCCCGCCGATCCAACGACAGCAGCCGGATATCCATCCTCTGCGCCAGCCCCGCCACGGCGTTGGTGGGCGCGCCCGCCGTGCAGAAAAAAGCGTCGATCTCGCCGCGCTCCATCGCGGCGGCGGAATCGGAAAAGGACAGACGGCTCACCGTCAGCCTGTCTGTGGTCAACCCGTTGGCCATCAGAATCTGCTCCGCGTTGCGCGTCACGCCGGAATCCTCCTCGCCGATCGAGACCCGTTTCCCGGCCAGATCGGCGATCGAATCAATGCCGGAGGATCGCGTCACCACCACCTGGCACACCTCTGTATAAAGGCCCGCCACCGCGCTGTAGCCCGACAGCTCCTCCCCGGAGAAGCTCCCCTCTCCGTCCGCCGCGTACTGCAAGGTATCGCTCTGGACAACGGCGAGCTGGATCATGCCGCTTTGCAACAGGCGGAGATTGGCCTCGGAGCCGGTCGTGCTGCGAATCTCAACCGACTGCCCCGTGGCCTCCTCGATCAGGGGGCCCAGGGCGCTGCCATAAGCGTAATAAACGCCGCCCTCGCCGCCGGTGCCAAAGCGAAGCGCCTCCTCAGCCCTTCCGCATCCGCTCATGCAGGCCGACAACAATCCGATCAAAACCAGAATTGCGCAGATCCGCCGCAGTCTCATCGTCGCCTCTCCCCTTTTTCAATTACGCTTCCATTCAAATCATACTTTTATTATATTGGGCTGCGCCGCTCTTTGTCAATTTTACCGCGGCGCGGCACACCCCCTTTCATAAAAGGAAGCGCGACGCGCTTACTCGCATCCGCGACTTTCAAGAAAAGCACCGCCGGCGCAGGTTTTCCCCGCGCCGGCGGCGTTCTCTTTCGTGCGGACTATTTTCGCTTCGGTATTCAGAGCGCCGGCGCGCGGTATTCCTCGACGCCCTGCGCGCCCGGCTCCAGCAGCCAGACGCCGCCCTCCTCGCCGCCCGAGGTCCCCACGGCGGCCGAGGTCACGAGCAGCGTGTCGAGCCGGTCCCCGCCGAACGCGACGCTCGAAACCTGAGCCGCGGGCAGAGCGAGCTCGGCCGTCTGGCCGCCGCTGGGCGAAAACCGGCGTATGCATCCGCCGCCCCAGCACGCCGTCCACACGTTCCCCTGTGAATCCACCGTCATCCCGTCCGGCACCGCGCCGTCGGGGCCAGACAGCGCCGCAAACACGCGCCGGTTCGCGATCGCGCCGCGCGCGGGGTCATATTCATAGCGATAGATCGCGCGGTCGCCCGAATCGGTGTGATAAAAGGTCCTGCCGCCGTCCGAAAATCCCATTCCGTTGGAGATTTTGAGCCCGTCGAGAAGGCGGCGCGGCTGACGGCCCGCCTCAAACAGCCAAAGAGAGCCGTCCTCGTCGCGGTCCGTTTTAGTGCCCGCGATCACCCGGCCCTCCGGGTCGCAGATGGCGTCGTTAAATCTCTCGTCCGCCGCCATGGGTATCTCCCACAGCAGGCGGAAATCCGTTTCACTCCCGCCGTAAGGGCAGCTGAAAACGCCCTTTTCCGTCAACAATAACAGGCTGCCCCGCGCGTCGAACACAAACGCGCCGGTCTGATAGCCGCAGCGCAGCAGGGTGCGCACCGCGCCCTTCGGCGTGCAGGCAAAGAGCGTCCCGCTCAAAATATCGGTGAAGACGAACTCCCCCGTCTCCCGGTGCCAAAGAGGTCCCTCGCCCAGCGCGCAGGGGGGCAGCTCAAGCTTGTGCAATTTCATTTTTCACCCCTCACCACTCGGTCACGCAGCCGTCCTCAAGCCGCCAGACCGGGTTTTTCCACGCAAGCGCGGGCTCCTCCATCCCCCGGACCTTGTCCTCGTCCACATCGAGCCCGAGCCCGGGCCCCTGCATCCGCGCCACGAAGCCGTCCCGATATTGAAAGACCGACGGGTCGCGCAGATAATCGCCGACCTCCTGCCCCTTGTTATAGGCCATCCCGATGCTTTGCTCCTGAATACAGGCGTTGACGCAGGCGAAATCGACCTGGAGGCAGGCCGCGAGCGCGACCGGCCCGAGCGGGCAGTGCGGCGCAAGCGCCACGTCGTAGGTCTCGGCCATCGCCGCGATGCGGCGCGTCTCGCTGATGCCGCCCGCGTGGGAGAGATCGGGCTGAATGATGTCGGCGCAGCCCCTCTCGAGCAGCTCCTTAAAGCCCCAGCGGGTATACATCCTCTCCCCCGTCGCGAGGGGGATATTGGTAAAGCGGTGCAGCTGCTCGAAGGCGTCGAGATTTTCGCAGAGCACCGGCTCCTCGACAAAGAGCGGCTTCATCGGCTCGAGCTCACGCAGCAGCGTCCTGGCCGTCGCCTGATGGGCGCGCCCGTGAAAATCGATGGCGATCCCGAACTGCGGGCCGACCGCGTCGCGCACGGCCTGCACCCGCTCGAGCAGCGCGTCGACCTCGGCCGCGCCGCCCAGCCAGCCGACCGCGCCGGTGCCCAGCATTTTCACATTGCGAAAGCCCTGCTCCTTTTTCTCCCGCGCGGACCTCGCCGCGATTTCGGGCGTATCCGAATCGATCCAGCTGTACATCTCCATCCTGTCGCGGACAGCGCCGCCGAGAAGCTCATAGACCGGCGCGCCGAGCGCCTTGCCCTTGATGTCCCAAAGCGCCTGATCGATGCCCGACAGCGCGCTTGTCAGCACCGCGCCGCCGCGATAAAATCCGCCGCGATAGATCGTCTGCCAAATATCCTCCACCCGGCGCGGGTCGGCGCCGAGCAGATAGGGCTCGAGCTCGTGCACGCAGGCCTCGGTCGTGGCGGCCCGTCCCTCGACGACCGGCTCGCCCCAACCCACAAAGCCGTCGTCGGTCTCCATACGCAGCAGCAGCCAGCGCGGGCGGATGCGAAAGGTCTCTATCTTTTCGATTTTCATGCGTTGACCTCCTTCTTGGCCGGGCTGTCATACAGCGCGCCGCCGGTAAATTCATTCTCCGTCGCGGAGGCGAGCAGCGCGCCCCCATCCACCGTGATCCGGTTGCCGGTCATATACGAGCATTTATCCGACGCGAGAAAAACGAGGATCTCCGCCACCTCCTCCGGCGTCGCAAAGCGGCGCAGAGGCACCCGCGCGCTCGCCTGCTCGATGGGGTTATCCGGCTCCCAGACGCGGGTATAGCCGGGCGCCAGGGCGAGCACGCGAATCCCATGCGGCGCGAGCTCAAGCGCCGCGTTGCGGCAGAAGGTGGTGACCGCCGCCTTGCTCGGCGCGTAAATGCTCGCGTCGGGGAAGCAGTTGTCGATATGGTTGGACGACATGTTGATGATGACGCCCCCCTTTCCGCGCGCCGCCATACTGCGCGCGGCGAGCTGGGTGCCGAAATAGGTCGCTTTCCAATCGGTGCGGGTGATCCGCTCCCACTGCTGCTCCGTCACCTCGAGAAAGGGGTGAAACACGCTGATGCCCGCGTTGTTCACCATCAGATCGATCGCGCCGAACTCGGCCAGAAACGCGTCGAACATCCCGCACAGCGCCTCATAGTCGCCGACGTCGGCCTGTAGCGGCAGCGCCCTTCCCCCCGCCTCCCGAACAAGGCGGCAAGTGTCGAGCGCACCCTCCTCATTGTGAAAATAATTGACCCCGAGGTCATAGCCGTTTTGCGTGAGCGCAACGGCGACCGCTTTGCCAATGCCGTGGCTTGCGCCCGTCACTAATGCTGTTTTTCTCTGCATTCTACCTCATCCTTTTGTGCAAGATTTCTATTTTTTATAATAGCATTCTTCTGCTGCAAAAAGCAAGGCTTCCCTCCTATTTCGCCCGCAATCCATGCGCCGCCGGGCAAGCGCACAGCCGGAAAGCCTGCCGGCGTATGGAAACAATCCGGCGGATGCCGCCCTTTGTTGCCCGCGCCCGCAAAACAGGCTTCCTGACGCAGGAGCCGTCCCTGCCTGCTCGCCGGAGGAGCTTGAAAAACAAATAGAGCCCCCGCCTTTGTTCTCAACGCACAGGGAGGAGGCATAGTATGGGCAGGTATGAGCACTCAGGGTTTTATACATTTTTCATCAAAAGCAAACCAGCGTTTCCGTCCCTGCCCTCCAACACAGGGCCGCATGGGCTTCTTCCCTTTTTCGATTTTTTTCGCTATAATTCTCTGGAACAAAACAAAATTTTTTCGTTTGGAGCGATCGACATGAAAAAGAAAGGCACCCGCTGCGCGGCGTTTTTTTGCTGCGCTCTGCTCGCGGCGGGCTTATTGGGCGGCTGCGGCGCGCAGGAACCGCCCGCGCAGACGGCGGCATTCGCCATGGACTCCGCCGTCTGCATCGCGGCAAACGGCGAAACGGCGGCCTGCCCCGCGCCCTATGTGTCGCAGGGCGTCGGCTACCTCCATTTACCCAGCGCGCTGGAGGCGCTCGGTCTTTCGGTCGCGGAAAATGTGGTCACCCTCTGCGGCGTCTCCTATCCGCTGCCCGCCGCCGGCAGCGACGGGTATCTGCCGGTCTCAGAGCTGCTCGACGCGCTCCCGCTCGGCTGCGCAAAGCGGGGCGGGCTTTTCGTTCTCTCGACCGGCGACTTTTCGGGCGGCGCGGAAGAGGCGCTGCTCGCCGCCCGATCGGTTCTGGGCGACGGCGTCTTTGCCGACCGCGCGCCGCGCGAAGCGCCTCACCTGTGCGTCGACCCCTATCAGCGCTACAGCTACGAGCAGATGCGCGAGGATGTCGACGAGCTGTGCGCGCTCTACCCCGAGATCGCGGCGCAGTCCGTCTTCGGCGTCAGCGCCGAGGGCCGCGAGCTGGTCGCGCTCTCCCTCGGGCGCGGCGACCGCATCATTCTGTGCACCGCGTCTTTACATGCCTGCGAGTTTTTCGGCACCAATTTCGTGATGTATATGGCCGACCAATACGCCTACGGCTGGGCCACAAACGGCGTGATCGACGGCTATGACTGCCGCTCGCTGCTCGACAGGGTCCGCTTTCTGATTGTGCCGATGGTGAACCCGGACGGGGTCAATATCGCGCAGAATGGCCCGGACGCCGCCGCAAACCCCGCCCTTGTGCGCGGCATGGATATGCAGGGCGCAACCTTTTACAGCTGGAAAGCCAACGCGAACGGCGTCGACCTCAACCGCAACTTCCCCCTTGACTGGCGGCAGGAGAACTATATTGACCATCCCGCCGCGCGCTATTTCTGCGGCTATGAGGCCGCGACCGAGCCGGAGGTCCTCGCCATGATGCAACTTTTTGAAGACACCCCCTTCTGCATGGCGCTGGACTTTCACACCTACGGCGAGAAAATCTACTGGATCGACACCAACACGCAGGATCACGCCGAACGGTATGGCGAAATCGCCCGGCGCCTGTGCGAGACCACGGGCTATTACGATTTCGGCATGGAGGATGTCTCCCGCTTCGGCGGCTATCTGTGCAACTATGCGCGCGCAACCTACGACGTCTTTTGCGCCGTTGTCGAGCTGTGCTATGCGCCCCGCTTTTCCGAGGCGCTGTTTGATCTGTGCGCCGCCGGCGTCTATCAGGTCGGCCTCGCGATGGCCGACGAGGCTGTGAAATTCGGCGGCGAGCCGCAGGGGCTCTCCTGCTCGCTGAACGGCGGCCTGCTCGCCCTGCCCGGCGATAACCGCGCCCGGCCCGGAACGCTGACGCCCGATCAGCTTTGCGGGCTGCTGACCGCCTGCGGCTTTACCGTGACCCCCGGCGCGCAAGCCCTGACGGTCGCCGGCACAAACGGCGCGCCGGTCGAGTTCACCCCCGACGCGCCGCTGGAAGGCACGCTCCCCGCGCCGGTCTCGGCCGATGCCGCCTACGACGCCACCGCGATCCTCTCGTCGCTCGGCATCGGATTTTCTTACGACGAAAGCGCCTCCTCCCTCTCTCTTTTCTACTGGACATGAGCTTTTTCTCTGGGTCGGACGCTCTCCTTTGCTCCGATGTCCGCTTTCAGCGGCAACGCGCTCTCCCACTACCGCTTGACAGGGGCATAGACTGTCAGGCCGCCGGCCAAAAACGCGCTTTCTTTTCTGCGCTGCCCGCCTGTCCGGCGAGCGTTCTTATATGACAACAGGAGCGCTGAGAGCCGTCTCAGCGCTCCTGTCCTGTTTCCCTGAAGCACAGGGGAAGATACGCGCCGCGCGCGCCTGCTGACTCAGTTGACCTCCTCGACGACGATCTCTACGCCGTCCTCCAGCTGTTTTTTCAGGCTTTTCAGGTCTCTGCGCAGCATCCCCCCGAGCGTCCACTGCGCGATCGCCAGCGCGCCCGAGAAGATGAAGTTGAGCCCGATCAGCACGGCGAAGGTCGCCGCGCCGACGACCGGCCTGATAAACGAAAGCACCCCCAACGCGACGCAGAATCCGCCGAAAATCGTCAACAGATACCATTTATCGATGCCGAGCTTTTTCGCGTCGAACGAGTGGGCCAGCGCGACGAGCCCCTTGCCGCACATCCAGACGCCGAAGATAAAGGGCATCGCGGCGGCGATCGCCAGCTTGCTGCCGGTGAACAAAACGACGCACCCGAGCACGGCGCTCAAAATGCCGTCGAGCAGCACCCAGAACGACCCGATATACAGCCTGCCCCCCGCGCAATAATAGGCGATCGCCGCCACGCCGTAAAGCAAAACCGCGATCCCGAGAAAATAGGCAAAACCGAGCATCGCGGCCTGCGGGCTGAGTATGCAGAAAATACCCGCCGCGATTTCCAGCAGAGCCGCAATAAACCAGAGCACGCGCCAAAATGTTTTCATTGTCCGATCCTCTTCTCTTTCATTTTATTTTGCTGACCGGCTCGCCAGGAGCCGCTTTATGCTATGCAGTATAGCATCGCCGCGCCGGCGGCGCACCGAACAAAACCCGCGCCCTGTCCTGAATTGGGACAGAACGCGGGTTTTGTCTGATCCTTTCGCTCACCTGATTCCTTTTTCCCAGCGCAGCCAGGCGATCGCCGCCCACATCACACACAGCGCCAGATCGACAATCCCCAGCGCCTCGTGGCCCTCCCCGATGGTGATGAGCCCGGCAATCAGCCAGATCACCGCGCAGATAAGCGCCGCGACCACAACAAACCTCTCAAGGGGGCTTTTCTCAGCCGTCTTTTCCTCCCCGCCCGCAGGGAATCCGTCCGGCGAGGACTCCGCCTGCCGGCAAAACGCCTCGTTTTCCAGCAGCGCGTCGATGCTGATTCGGAATTCCCTCGAAAGCCGCTTCAGCTGCTCGGGGTTCGGCGCGGTCTCCCCCAGCTCCCAGTTGGAGATCGTCTGCCGTGTCACCTCAATTTTTTCGGCGAGCTGTTCCTGCGAAAGCCCCCGGTCTTTTCTGCAACGATAGAGCTGTTCTCCCAACGACATCGATTTCGCTCCCTCCTTTTATCGCTGACAACAGCATACCCCCACAGGGGCCTTTGCGTCCACCAAACAGCTTTGGAATGCGGCGGTGAAATAAGAAAACGAAGCGCCCTCGGGGCCTGCGAAGCAGGGCGGCTCGTCGTCGCGCGCGCCGCTACCTCAAACGCGCAGACAAGCTGTGCATTCTCGTTCGCTCCGCAGCTCCTCCTCTTCCCGAAAAGTCAAGGACGGACTTTTCGGGATAAAAGGTCAAGGACATTAAGGGCGTAGGGCCGTGAGGGCTGCGCACCCTTACGCTCTGTACCAAATGCAGGGGTAAGAATAGAAAATAAGGCGCAGATGCAAGGCCGAAAGCCGCAGCACTCCTTGGTGGAACGCAAGGCTTGAGAACGCCGCAGCTGCGCCTTTCGCGCCAGATGAGGCCGCTTTGTTTTCTTGTGGAACCGCCGCGAACTCGGCGCAAAGTTTTTTAACAACGGCTCACTCCAATGGATTTTCCCTATACGCCGTCCAGCGTTTCACGCGAATGATCCAGCAAATCGGTCGTGTTTTGCAGCTCGATCGCCCCCAGGCCGTCGGCGCCGACGGGGTCGCTGTACGGCCGCATATATTCGTTGAGCGTGTCGGCAAGCGCCTGTTTGTGAACGCTGAAAACAGACTGGCCGTTCACCATGGCCGGCTCGCCGGGAATGCGCACGGCGGCGACGGCCGACGTCGAAAAATCTCTCCCCCTTCGCAGCGTATCCCCCAGCTGCGCGATGGAATAGTCGGTGCGCAGATAGGGGTAGATCTCGTTGAGCGCCAGCAGCAGCTCGCTCACCGACATTTGCTGCACCTTTTTCATCACGGCGGCCATAAAGATGCGCTGCACATTCATGCGGTCCAGGTCCGCGCGCGCATAGTCGCGATAGCGCACAAAAAGATCGGCCATCGTGCCGTCGAGCAGGTTCACTCCGGTGGGGAGCGTGACGGTATTGACCACGACCTCATTTTCGTCCCGCAGGTTAAAGACCATCTCCTCGTCGAGGGTCACCTCAATGCCCCCGACCGCGTCGATCGCCTTGCGGAAGCCCTCCATGGTGACCGTCACGTAGTGATCGACCGGCAGGGCGAACATCGCGTTGAGCTGCTTTGCGAGCGCGTTGATGCCCGCCTCGTGCGTTGTCTCGTTGTTGTAAACCGCGTTGATCTTGCCGGTCCCTGTCGCCTCGCCGACATAGGTATCGCGCGGGATTTGCAGCAGCGTCGCCTTTTTCGCCTCAAAATCGAGATTTGCGAGAAGAATCACATCCGTCATATTCTGCGTGTGGTAGCCGTCCCGGTTATCGTTGTCGATGCCGCAGATCAGGACGTTGACCGATTTGGACCGCAGCGCGCGCGGCGTGGCGTATGCCCCGTCGAGCGAGGACTGCCCGCCGCCGAACGAGGCATAAAACGAGGCGAAACCGCTCACAAGACAGAGCACGCACAGGCAGGCCGCCCCGGCTTTCAGGGCAAAGCCGCGCAGCCGCCTTTTGGTCGGCTTCTGCGCGCCTCTTTTCTTTCCTCTCTTTCTCCGGGCAATGCCGCCGCGGACCGACAGCGCAAAAACAGCGCCGAGACCGAACAGGAGCGCGCCCCATGCCGCATATTGTATGTAAACCGACGCGATTCCCGAAATCCGCCCGTCCAGCGCAAAGCAGGCCGCGGCGAGCAGAGCGGGAACCCCCACCGCGGCGGTCCTTCTTCCTGCGCTTTTCGCCGCGATAGCGAGCAGGCCGCCTAGCAGCCCACACAGC
>CAZKRQ010000026.1:6594-11515 GCA_964555125.1 uncultured Oscillospiraceae bacterium | reverse complement strand
TCAGCGGCGTGCCGAAGGAGCGGTAAAAGCTCTCGGCGAGACGGTCCGCGCCGATCTTGGTCGCGGAATAGGGCGACTGGCCCTGATACGGGTGCTTTTCGTCGATGGGCACATACTGCGCGGTGCCGTACACCTCGCTCGTCGAGGTGACCAGCAGGCGGCGCGCCCCCAGCTCGTTGACGGCCTGCAAAACGTTGAGGGTGCCCTTGATGTTGGTGTCGACATAGCTGTCGGGCGAATGGTAGCTGAACGGGATGGCGATGAGCGCCGCGAGGTGATAGACCGTGTCACAGCCGCGCACCGCCGTGCGCACGCCGTTGGGGTCGCGGATGTCGCCGGTGAATACCTCGATCTCGCTCTTGATCTCCTGCGGCAGCGAATCGAGCCAGCCCCAGGAATTAAAGGAGTTATAATAGACGAACGCCTTGACGCGCGCGCCGCTTTTGACCAGCTCCTCGGTCAGATGGCTCCCGATAAAGCCGTCCGCGCCGGTCACGAGTACCTTGTCCTGCATCGCGTACTCCTCCTGTATGCAAAGATTCATCTCCTATCATAGTCGAATCGCCCGCGAATTGCAAATAAAGGCGGCTGCCGAAAATCTCCCCGGCGCAGAGCTTTTACCCGCATTTTCCTGTCCTCCGGCGGGGAAACCACAGAAAATCCTCTCAATGAACACGCCCCGGTTGCCGCCCGCCGTGTGTCTGTGGTAAAATAGGAACAGAAAACGGACAGGCACGGAACAGGCCGTTCCGCCCTGCGCCGACCCTGTCCCAGGAGCGGAACCCATGCAAACGCAAACCTATACCCTCGGCGTCGTGACCGGCACCCGCGCCGAATTCGGGCTGTTGCAGCCGGTGATTCGGGAGATTCTGCGCGATCCCGCGCTGCGTTTGCAGCTGGTCGCGACGGGGGCGCATCTGTGCGCCCCGCTCGGCGGCACCCTGCGCGAAATTGAGGAGGCGGGCTTCCCTGTCGCCGCCAGGCTGGACATTCTGTGCGGCGATCCGGCGACGCCGCCCGCGCTGGGCATCGCGCGCGCCGTGCAGGAGCTGTTCACCTTCTGGCGCGCGGCGCGGCCCGACGCCGTGCTGCTGCTCGGCGACCGCTATGAGACCTTCGCGGCGGCGACGGCCGCCGCGAGCCTCGATATCCCCATCGCGCATATCGGCGGCGGCGACACGACTGAGGGCGCAAAGGACGAATATTACCGCCACAGCGTCACAAAAATGAGCGCGCTGCACTTCCCGCTCTGCGAGAGCTCGCGCAGGCGGATCATCCAGCTCGGCGAACAGCCCGAGCGGGTCGTCAACGCGGGCTCGCTCGGCGCGCAGAACATCCTGTCGGTGCCGCCCGTCCCGCGGGAGGAGCTGAGCGCCGACGTCGGCTTTGCGATGGAGCGGCCCTTTCTTCTTTGCACGCTGCACCCCGAAACGCTGGGCGGCGTCGCGCCCCGCGAAAGCGCGCGCCTGCTGCTGCGCGCGCTCGAGGCGGTGAGGCTGCCCGTGCTCTTTACGGCCGCGAACGCAGACGAGGGCGGCGACGAGATCAACGGGGAGATCACGGCCTTCTGCGCCGGGCGCGACGGCGCGCTGCTGGTGCGCAGCCTCGGCATGAGGCGCTATCTGTCGGCGATGCGCTATTGCGCGGCGGTCGTCGGCAATTCGAGCAGCGCGATCGTCGAGACACCGACCCTGAAAAAGCCCGCCGTCAATATCGGCGAGCGGCAGCGGGGCCGGGAGACCGGCGCGAACACGATCGACGCGCCGTGGGACGCCGCCACGATCGCGGCGGCGGTCCGCCGGGCCGTTTCGCCGGAATTCGCCGCCTCTCTGGCGGGGATGAGGAGCCCCTACGGCGAGGGCGACGCGAGCGGCGTCATCATCCGCGCGCTCAAGGCGGCTCTTGCCGGCGGCCTGAGCGTCAAAAAGAAATTTTACGACATTTCATTCGAGGTGTAAGTCATGCGGGGAATCGTTGTCGGCCTGGGGTCGATGGGTAAACGCCGGATTCGGCTGATGCAGAGTTTTTTTGACGGAATCGCGCTGTGCGGCGTGGACAGCAACCCGTCGCGGCGGGACGAAGCGGCCGCCCAGTTCGGGATCGACTGCTTTCCCTCCATCCCGGAGGCCTGCGCCGCCTTTTCCCCCGAGGCGGGCTTTGTCTGCACAAGCCCGCTCTCCCATGCGGCGATCATCCACGAGCTGCTCTCGCGCGGGCTGCCGGTCTTCACCGAGATCAACCTCGTCGCGGACGGCTATGAGCGGAACCTCGCCCTCGCGCGGGAAAAGGGCCTCCTCCTCTTTCTGAGCTCGACCCCTCTCTATCGCAGAGAAACCCGCTGGATCGAGGAGCGGGTCCGGCAGGCCGGCTGCCCGCTCGTCTACCGCTACCACGTCGGCCAGTATCTGCCCGACTGGCACCCGTGGGAGAGCTACAAGAGCTTTTTCGTCGGCGACAGGCGCACCAACGGCTGCCGCGAAATCTTCGCCATCGAGCTGCCCTGGCTCGTCTCGGCCTTCGGCGAGATCGAGCAGGCGCAGGCGGTCAAGACCGCGCAGACCTCGCTCGGCCTCGATTACGCCGACAGCTATCTCGTCACCCTTCGCCACGCGGGGGGCGCGCTCGGCCAGCTCGCGGTGAATGTGGTGTCGCGCAAGGCGGTGCGCGACCTCGAGGTGATCGGCGAAACGCTGTATCTGCGCTGGGGCGGCACGCCCGACACCCTCAGCTATTACGATTTCGCGGCGAAAACCGACCTGCCGGTCGACACCTATGAGACGGTCGAGCACGACAGCCTCTATGCCGCCAACATCGTCGAAAACGCGTATGTCGACGAGCTGGCCGCGTTCTTCGACCTGCTCGCCGGCAAGCCCGCCCGCCGCCACAGCTTTGAGCGGGACCGCGCGCTGCTCGCGCTCATCGACGAGCTCGAGCGCTGAAAGGAAAGATCCAAATGGATGAAATCCTTATAGAACAGAGCAAACGCCGCGAGGCGGCCGTTCGCCGGTGGTTCGCGATGTGGCTGCGCGCCGACGGCGCGGGGCTGGAGAGCCTGTTTGAGCCCGACTGCGTC
The DNA here is from genome assembly GCA_964555125.1 of uncultured Oscillospiraceae bacterium. Lineage (GTDB taxonomy): Bacteria > Bacillota > Clostridia > Oscillospirales > Ruminococcaceae > CAZKRQ01. The sequence continues at coordinate 8,442 of CAZKRQ010000026.1, read as the reverse complement.
TATATCGAGAGCTGGGGCCCGCGCTATGACGGCGCGGAAAAGGTGCGCCACTGGTTTGAGGAGTGGAACACGCGGGGCCGGGTCGTCCACTGGGACATCCGCCGGTTTCTGCACGGCACGCACGCCACCGCCGTGGAATGGGATTTTCGCTGCGAGATGCGGGACGGTCCGGCGCAGGCCTTCACCGGCGTCTCCCTGATCGATTGGTCCGCGCGCGAAAGAATCGCGCAGCTCGTGGAATACGGCTGCAACCAGAACAACTACGACCCCTACGCCGCGGGCGGCGCGCCGCAATTTCAAGATCAACCGGTTCTCTGGTTTTAAGGCGCGATACCGGGCGCAAAAGGAGGCACCATGCTCGACATTCTCTTCACCGGCCTCGGCTCGATCGGCAGCCGGCACATACAAAATCTCGCCGCCGTTCTGCGCGAGCGGGGGCTCGATTTTCGCATAGACGCCCTGCGCGCCACCGGCCGGCCGCTGCGCGAGGAGGTCTCGCGGCTGGTTTCGCGCAGCTTTGCCGATATTGCGGCGCTCGACCGGCACTATGACGTCGCGTTCGTGACCAACCCGACCTCGCTGCACGAGCAGACCGTGCGCGCGCTCGCGCCGGCGGCCAACCACCTCTTCATCGAAAAGCCCGTCTTTTCGGACGCGGCGGTCGACCCCGCCACCCTCGGCCTGCGGCCGGGCGGCGTCTACTATGTCGCCTGCCCCCTGCGGCACACGCCGGTGCTGCGGCGGGTCAAGGAGCTCTGCGAGACGCGGCGGGTCGCGGCGGCGCGGGCGATCTGCTCGACCTATCTGCCGGACTGGCGGCCCGGCACCGATTACCGCGAATGCTACAGCGCCCGGGCGGCGCTCGGCGGCGGGGTGGTCCTCGATCTCATCCACGAATGGGATTATCTCAGCTGGCTGTTTGGCCTGCCCGAAGCGGTCTGCGGCTTTTCGGGCAAGCATTCCGGCCTTGAGATCGACAGCGAGGACACCGCGGTGTATGCCGCGCGCTACCCCGATAAGGTGCTGTCGCTGTATCTCGACTATATCGGCCGGGTCCCGCGCCGCGAGATCGAGCTGTACTGCGACGAGGAGACCTTTGTCGGCGACATCACCCACGGCCGGCTGCTCGCGCGGCGCGCCGGCACGGCCGAGGAGCTGCCCCGCGAGGACTTTTACCGCAACGAGATGAATTATTTCATCGACTGCGTGCTCGCGCGGCGCGCCGACCATATGAACACGATTCCCCACGCGCTCGCCGTGCTGCAAACGGCGCTGCGGGCAAAAGAGACAGAGAAAGGCTGAGGCGATTTAAAATGAATATTCTCGTCACCGTCTGCGCCCGGGCGGGCTCCAAGGGCGTCAAGAGCAAAAACATGCGCGATTTTCTCGGCTTGCCGATCTGCTGGTATACGCTGGCGGCCTACCGGCTGTTCTGCGAGCGGTTCGGCGCGCGATACGGCGAGGCCGCGCTCGCGGTCAACACCGACGCGCCCGAGCTCTACGCGCAGGTCGAGCAGGCCGGCGTGCCGTATATCAGGGCCCCCCGCAAGCCCGAGCTGGCGGGCGACGCCGTCGAGAAGGGCGCGGTCCTGCGCGACACCCTCAAGCTCGCGCAGGAGCGGACCGGCAAGGTCTTCGACTGCGTGCTCGACATGGATCTGACCAGCCCGCTGCGCCGCGTCGAGGACATCGCGAACATCCTCGACGTCTTCTCCGCGCATCCCGAGGCGGAGGCCGCCCTCTCGGTCACCGAGAGCCGCCGAAACCCCTATTTCAATCAGATGGTGCGCGGGGAGGACGGCTTCTACACGCTGGCGATCCCGAGCGATTTTGTGGCCCGCCAGCAGG
>CAZKRQ010000026.1:2448-6584 GCA_964555125.1 uncultured Oscillospiraceae bacterium | reverse complement strand
AGGCCCCCGAGGTTTTTGACGCGAACGCCTCCTTATATGTCTACAGCCCCCGGTATCTGCTCGAGTCCGACCGCATCCTCGTGCGCGCCAGGCTCGTCTGCTCGCAGATGATCGACACCGGCGTGCTCGACATCGATTCCGAGCAGGATTTTGAGCTTATGCAGCTGCTCGCCGGCTACTATTACGCCAAAGACCCCGCGTTCGGCGAGATTCGCGAGCGCGCCGCCGCGTTTGGGAGGGATTCGGAATGAAAAAGCATCTGATCGCGCTGCTGGCGCTGGCGCTGTGCGCCGCGCTCGCCGCCTGCAAGCCGCAGGACGCGCCCACCGCCCTCACGCCCGAGCAGCAGGAGCCCTCCCTGAGCGTGGACGGGCCGATCTATGAGGGCACCGACATCGAGGGCTCTCCCTTTGTCGGCAGCTTTGTCAGCGAATACAGCGCGCTGTTCGCCTCCGACGCCGCCGACGTCTATGTGCTCATCACCGAGAACGAGGACGGCACCCTGAGCAAAAGCCCCGTCGAAAAGCCGCGCCTCGTCTGCGCCGCCGACGGCACCTTCGCGCTCACCGTCTGCACGGCGGTCGGCGAGGGGTACGCGACCCTCAACGGCACCTTCACCGTCGACGGCGAGACCGCGCAGTTCACCGTCGCGCAGGGCGATTACGGCGACTTTATCGGCTCGGATACCCAGCGGTTTTCGCTCAAGCTCTCGGACGAGGACGCGCTGCGCTATTGGGGCGACCAGATCGGCACCGTGTACGGCGGCGATATTTTCGCGCGGGAGGGCTGATTTTGGCGCTGGATTTTCTCATTCTCTATGAGCATATCGTGCGGGAGTTCGAGAACGACTGCCTCATCATCGCCGAGCTCAAGCGCCGGGGCTATACCGCCGAGCTGTATCAGCTCATGGACCGCAAAAAGCTCAAATACTTCACCTGGAAAAAGCCGAAGGTCATCGTGACCTCGGCGATGTACAACAACGAGACGCTCAACAGCTTTGTCTATAACAATGTCGGCCGGCTGCAAAAGGTCGTGAACCTGCACTGGGAGGAGGTCCTCTCCCGCGAGCAGGAGGAGAGCGAGTTCTATTCGCTGACCGAAAACGCGCGAAAATGCACCCATATCTGCTGGGGCGAGGCCGCAAAAAAGCGGATCGTCTCCAAGGGCGTGCCCGAAAACAACGCGGTCGTCACCGGCGCCGTGCAGCTCGACTTCCTCTACCCCGCGTTTGACGGCTATTTTAAAAGCCGCGCCCAGATCGCCGCGCAGCACGGCCTCGACCCCGGCAAGCGGTGGCTGTGCTATGTGAGCTCCTTTTCCTGCGCGTTTATGGACGACAAGGAGGTCGAGGAGCTCAACGAGATGACCGACCTCGATTTCAAGGGCTTTAAAGAGACGGGCGCGCGCTCGATGACCGTCACCCTGGACTGGTTCGACCGCTATCTGACCGGGCACCCCGACGAAATCCTCATCTATCGCCCGCACCCGAGCGAATGGCAGAGCCCCCCGCTCGACGAGATGAAGCGCAAGCACGAGAATTTTCGGGTCATTTCGGACGCCTCGGTCAAGCAGTGGGTCAAGGTCTGCGACGTGGTGCTGACCTGGATGAGCACCTCGATCGCCGAAATCTATTTCGCGGGCAAGAGCTGCATCGTCGTGCGGCCGGAGCCGCTGTTCGACGACTATGACCCGGTGACGTATGAAAACTGCCGCGCGGTGGACTCCTACGACGCGCTCGCGGCGGCGCTCGCGGGCGAGCGCAACCCGTTTCCCATCGACGAGGCGCAGATGCGCGATCACTACGACGTCGACCCCGAGCGGCCGGCCTTCATGCGCATTTGCGACCTGCTTGAGGAGGTCTATCAGAACCCGCCGCGCGACCTGCCCTTTTCGCAGGGCTACCGGCCCCGGTTTAACTGCCTCAAATTCTTTGTGCTTATCGGGCTGCATATCATGAACGGGCTGCACATCAACCCCCACTGGTTCGATTTTCTCGGCAAAAAATTCACCGACCAGACCGAGCGCCTGATCGGCTATTACAAAAAAGCCTATGTGCCCCGGCGCGAAATGCGCGCCAAGGTCGCGGAAATGAAGACGTATATCGAGCGCTTTTAAAGCGCCTTGCCGTGTGTCCCGCGCCGGAGATAAGAACAGAGAGAGCGGCCGGCGGCCGCTCTCTCTGTTCTTTTTCAGACCGCGCTGACCGCCGTCCTCTTTTTGAGCGCGAGATATTTTTCCCGCGTTGCGTTGCCGCCGCGCAGATGGCGCTCGCTTTTGTTGTGCTCCAGAATTTTGTGGCATTCCTGCCACAGAGACGGATTCACTCTTCGCAGACGCTTGGTGACGTCGGAATGCACCGTCGATTTGCTGACACCGAAGCGCTTCGCCGCGCCGCGCACCGTATCGCCCGTCTCGATGATGTACCGCGCAAGAATCACTGACCGCTCGCTCGTGCCATCCATACAACTACCTCTCGAATCGCTGTTTTACTACCATACCTATTCGAGATTCCACGGAAATATGAACGGTCTGCGCGGACGGTCAAACGAGGCGCGCGGCTCCTTCTTTCGTCTTTCTTCTCCAATTATGCGGCGGGCCGCCAAGACGCGTCGCATTCCGGCGCACGCGCGGTTCGGTCCCTCTCCGCCCGCGGCGCCAGTGGGCCTCATCCGCAGGCATAAAACGGGCGGCCGGAAGGGATCCGGCCGCCCGGCAAAGCATTCGGGCCTTTTCGGCTACAAATTCCCTCCTCCGTCCCAGAGCGCCCGTATCTGCTTCGCCGCGCGGGCGACGGCGCGGTGGTCGCTGCCGTCGCCTGTCACCGCGGCGGTGATCCGCCCCTGCTCCACAACGGCGGGGAAGTAGAAATTGCACTCCCCGGCGCAGTCCGCGACACTGACAAAGAGCCCGCGCGCTTTGGCTCGCAGCCCGATCTCGCGGTTGAGCGCCCGGTCGCCGGTCGCGGCGACGACGAGCAGCGCGCCGTCAAGGTCGGCCTGGGCAAAGCGGCGCTCGCACAGGCTGATCTCGCCCTTTTCCGCGAGACATCTGAGCGCATCGCTCGCCATTTCGGCCACAACCGTGACCGAGAGGGCAAAACGGCGCAGGGTCTCTACCCGGCGGGTCGCGATTTCCCCCCCGCCGACCACCAGCGCCCGCTGCCCCCGAATATCCAAAAACAGCGGGAAATGGGTTTTCTTCCTTTCCCGTTCGCCGTCTCCGGTCACGGGCGTCCCTTGCGCCTGCGGGCATTCCGCGAGGCCCTCCCCGACGACGGCGGCGCGGCGATTCGGGCTCTGCGCCGCTTCGCCGCTCTGCGCGCAGGCGATCGCCGCGCGAAACAGCGTCTCGAGCACAGGGTCTGCGGCGCGGCATTCCCGCGCCGTTTTCAGGGCGCGCCCGATCTGCGCGAGAATCTGTTCCCCTCCTCCCGCGCCGCACGCGAGCGCACAGAGATGGTCGAGTGTCTCGTCGCTGTCCCGCTCAACATACGACCCCTCGAACGCGGCGGGCGCGAGCCCCAACGCGGCGCACAGCACCGCGAAGGGCCGCTGCGCGAACCCGTCGCCGCAGGAGAGATAGAGCTCGGCGCGGTCGCGGGTCGAGAGCACGACGCATCCCTCGATCCCCTCCCATCCGCGCAGCCGCGCATAGACCGCCTCTTCCGCGAGCGCGAAGGGTTGGCGCCCGCCGGTATCGATCTCCACCATTGAGAGCTGCAAGACGCCGCCTCCTCTGTTCTTGATTGCCGCTGCTATTATATCACAAACGGGCGAGGTTTGTCCTCTGCGCCGGCGCCGCGCGGTTTTCTGTTGCGAAACCGCGCCGAAACGGATATACTTTGTATAGTATCAACGCCAACAGCGAGGAGGTCGCGGCATTGGGTAAAAAAAGCGGGTTTTCCCGCCTGCGCGGGCTTGTCGAGGGCGACCTTGCGCGCAAAGCGTTTCTGCGCCTTCTGCTCGCCATGATCGCGCTCAAGCTGATCGCGGTGGGCTGCCAGATGCTCACGGTGTATCCCGGCGCCGCGCCGATCGACGATGAGCTGATGTTTTACGCGGCGAAGAGCATCGGGGAGGGTCGCTGGCTGGGTGAATACAACTGGCTGACCCTCTCCAAGCACCTGTTTTTCTCGG
>CAZKRQ010000026.1:0-2348 GCA_964555125.1 uncultured Oscillospiraceae bacterium | reverse complement strand
CCACCATGGCCGAGCTCGGCCGCTCGCTCAAGGCCCTCCTCCTGTTTGAGCAGACCAGCTCGATCGCGCCGCTGAGCTACGCGACGCCCGAGCAGGCGCAGGAATGGATCGATTATACCCGCACGCAGTCCAGCCACATCGCGCAATACGGCACGGCGGAGGTTCTCGTCTCGGGCAAGCAGCAGGCGGTTGAGCTCGTCTTCGCCCTCGTGCGCTGGGTCTACCGCCTCGCGATCTGGCCCGCGCTGGCGCTCGGCTTTTGGCAGACGGCGCGGGGCTTCAAGGCGCTGGCGCGGGCTCTGCGGCGCAAGGAATTCTCCGCGCAGGACGCGCTGCTGCCCTTTCTTCTGCTCGGGTTACTGCTCTCGGCGCTGCTGCGCGCGGGCATGATCGCCTATATCGAGACCACCAGTTTCCGCATCGGCACCTATCTGCTCTATCTCGCCCCTGCGGGCCTCGCGCTGCTGCTCTTCGCCGCCATGGGCGCGGGCCTGTGGCTCGACCGCCTGCGCCCCTCTGACATGCCGCTTGACGAAGGCCGGGAGCAAAACCGCTAAAGCCGAAAAACCGTCATCCTTTTCAGGATGACGGTTCCCTTTTTTATTGGATAAACAGCCGGGCACGCGCTCTGTCTTTCCGCGCGCATGGGTCAGCGCGCTGTATCCTCGCCCTCACTCTCCTCCCTCTCAAAGCAGGCGTCACTGTCGCGGCGCACCTTTTTGTTGGGGAAGAGGATATAATAGACCGGGATCGTTAAAAACACAACCCAGCCGGGGTGCCACCAGCCGCGAGCGAACCCGAACGAGAGGAAGACCAGCGCCGTCAACACGGGATAGGCGAAATAGTGCGGATCCTTTTTCCTCACCGCCTCCGCCAGCGAGTCGAGCACCGGCAACAGCAGAAAGATCAGCCAACCGGGATGCCACCAGTTGCCGAGAAAGCCGAGCAGCAGATAGACCGTCACAATCACAACCGGCCCGATCGCGTGCCGCAGCACGGTCCCCCTCAGGTCGCGCTGCTCTCCGTTGACAAAGATATGCCGGTCGCGCGTCTCGACCGTGTTGCCCTTGCCGTCCCGCACATGGACGCCGTCCCAGCCGACATGGACATAATTTTCGCCGTCCTCCACATGGATGCCCCGAAAGCCGACATGCACAACATCGGGTTTCTCAAAGCTCTTTTTCCGCTCGCCCGCCTTGTCCTGTGCCGCCCGCTCGACCTCGGCGTATTCCTGCGCGTCGGTGCGCAGCAGCTCGTCGATCGAAATATCGTAGATCTTCGCGAGCATAATCAGGTTGTCGGTGTCGGGAGAGGCCTCCGCGCGCTCCCATTTACTGACGGCCTGGCGGCTGAGGCCAAGCTTTTCCGCGAGCTCCTCCTGCGACATATTGTGTTCTTTCCTGAGCCTGGCGAGCCGCGCCGCAATCTCAATGGTCATGATAATCTCCTTTCGGTTTCGCGCCAAATCTATGCGCCGATTATAGCGGACAAAACCGCGGTTGCGCTATACATTCCGGTTTGCGCCGGCGCAACTTTCGGTTGCGGCGCGCCCAAATGCGGCGGTGAGATAAGAAAACGAAGTGCCCTTGTGGTCTGCGAAGCAGAGCGGCTCGTCGTCGCGCGCACCGCTGCCTCAAACGCGCAGACAAGCTGCGCATTCTCGTCCGCTCCGCGGCTCCTCCTCTTCCCGAAAAGTCAGGGACGGACTTTTCGGGATAAAAGGTCAAGGGCGTTCAGGGCATAGGGCCGAACGCCGCAGCTGCGCTTTTTGCGTCAGATGGTACCGCTTCGTTTTCTTATGGAGCCGCCGCTAAAGCGCGGGCTCTTATGCCAGCGGCGCGTCGAACGCCTCGACCTGCGCGAGCGTCGGGATGGAGTCGGAGGCGCCCGCGCGGCTGACCGCGATCGCGCTCGCCTTGCTCGCCAGCGTGATCGCCGTCTTCACGTCGCAGCCGCGCGCGACGCTCGCGAGAAAATAGCCGGTGAAGGTGTCGCCCGCGGCGGTCGTATCGACGACCGGCACCTTATAGATGCCGAAGCTCGCGCGCAGATCGCCGTCGCGGTAGACCGCGCCCTTTTCGCCGAGTGTCAACACAACGGCACAGCCGGGATAATGCGCGAGCAGGGCGTCGCAGATCGCGTCCGGGTCGCTTTCACCCGTGATCTCGCCGCCCTCGATCTCGTTGAGGATGAACCAGGTCACATATTGCAGCGCCGGGCTCGATTTCAGCTGCGCATCCATCGGGGAGGGATTGAGCGCGACCCGCAGGCCCTTTTTCGCGCACGCCTCGAGCGCGTAATCGAGATTGCTGATCTCGTTTTGAAACAGCGCGATGTCGCCCGGCTCA
>CAZKRQ010000025.1:0-11740 GCA_964555125.1 uncultured Oscillospiraceae bacterium | reverse complement strand
CGGGCAAAACCGACCAGCACAGCAACGGCACGCCCTCGATCGACCCGCAGCTGTGCCGCGGCTGCCGCCGCTGCCAGCGAGAATGCGCCAACGGCGGGCTTGTCTTCGACGAGGCGGCCCGGAAAATGACGGTCAACACCGGCAACTGCGTCGGCTGCGGCCGCTGCCTGGGCGCGTGCAACTTCGACGCCATCTCGTTCGCCAACAGCGCCGCGGCCACCGAGCTCAACTGCCGCATGGCGGAATACACCAAGGCGGTCGTCGACGGCCGGCCCAATTTCCACATCTCCCTCGTCGTCGACGTCTCCCCCAACTGCGACTGTCACGGCGAGAACGATGTGCCAATCCTGCCCAACATCGGCATGTTCGCCTCCTTCGACCCGCTCGCGCTCGATCAGGCCTGCGTCGACGCCTGCATGGCCGCGCAGCCGATGCCGGGCAGCCAGCTCGCGAACAACCTCGCCAAGCCCGGCTTTGTTGACCACCACGACCATTTCACCAACTCCACGCCCGAATCCGAATGGCGCTCCTGCCTCGCGCACGCCGAAAAAATCGGCCTGGGCTCGCGGGAATACGAGCTCATCACGGTTTGAGACAGTCCTCGCCGCTTTCTATAAGCGGCGAGTTTTTTTGCGTTTTTTTCCGCTGCGCCCTTCGGGATCGTGAAGCGAGGCACCGGCATTTTCTCCGACGCGATTTTTCAGCCTGCGCAGGGGACCGGCGTTTTTCGGAATTTTTCATCAAATCCGATCGAGCGCCGCGGCACCCTCTCTCCCCCAAGAACCGATCCGAACCTTCTACAGGACGAAGCCCGGCGGGGGCGGCGCACTCGCCGCCTCAAAAAGGGAGCGGAAGACCGGCAGAGTCCGCTTTTGCTTCTCATTTTCTTTCCCCCTTCGCCGCGAAATATGCTAAAATAAAAAGCAAATACACGAACGAACGGAGGCCCCCCATGAACAGCCCCGCCGCCAAAACCGCCGCCGCATACGCCGGCCGTCTTGCCCGCATGATTTCCTGCCCGACCGTCTCCAAGCCTGAGCTGCGCGACGAAGCGCCCTTTCGAGCGCTGCGCGATGTGGTGCGGGAGCTCTTCCCCCTGCTGCACGAGCGCGCGGTCCTGCGCCTGTTCGATTCGGGCGCGTGGCTATATGAGCTGGCGGGCAGCGGCTCGGGCGCGGTGCTGCTCATGTCCCACCACGACGTCGTGGAGGCGGACGACACATGGACCGTCGACCCGTTCGCGGGCGTCGTGCGGGAGGGACGCCTGTACGGCCGGGGCGCCGTCGACACCAAAACCCCACTCTTCGCCGAAATGGAGGCGATCGAGGAGCTGCTCGCCGAGGGCTTTCGCCCCGCCGCGACGGTCTTTCTCGCGTCGTCGGACAGCGAGGAGATTTACGGGGCCGGATTCCCGAAAATCGTCGACTGGTTTGAGCAAAACCGGGTGAATCTCGATCTCGTGCTCGACGAGGGCGGCGCGATCCTCGACCCGCCGCTGCCCGGTGTGCGCCGCAGGTGCGCGCTGCTCGCGATGCATGAAAAGGGCCGCCATGCTTTCACCCTCGCCGCCCGGGACGAGGCGGGCCACACCGGCCTCTCCCCGCGCCGGCGCGGCGCCATGGCGCGGGTCTGCGCGCTTGTGGCGCGGCTGTCGGAAAAGCCGCCGTTTTCCCGCGCGCTGCCGCCGATGGTCGCCGCCATGTTCCGGTCGCTGAGCGCCGAGATGCCGCTCGTGCTCCGCCTTCTCTTCGGCCACCCGGGGCTGTTCGGGCCGCTCATCGCGCGGTTGCTTCCCCGGTTCGGCGCGCAGGCGGCGGAAATGGCCGGCACAACGCTGACCCTGCGCGGCGTCTGCGGCGGCAAGGCCGCGGGCGATCCCCATTCCTGCACGGCGGACATCCTGCTTCGCTCGACCGACCCCGAGAGCTATGCGCGCGACCTCGCGCGGCTCGAGGCGCTCGCGGCGCGGTATGGCGTCGCGCTCAAGCCCGGCGAGATGCAGGAGGACTACGCCCCCTCCCGGCTCGACGCGCCGGCCTATGGGCTCGTCGCCCGCTGTATGAGCGCGGTGTTCCCCGAGGTGGCGGTCGCGCCCTTCCTGCTGCACGCGGGCACCGACGCGCGGCATATCACCCGGCTGTGCGACGCGGTCGTGCGCTTTGCCCCGATCGCGATCTCAGGCGAGCAGCTCGCGAGCGTGCACGGCAAGGACGAGAATATCGACGTCGACGCCCTGCCGCCCGCCGTTAGCTTTTACAAAACGCTGCTGCGCGCGTTTGACGCCGAGCTCGCGCGCTGAATCGCGGCGCCGCCCCATTAGCGGCGGTTCCATAAGAAAACAAAGCGGACGCATCTGGCGCAAAAAACGCAGCTACAGCGTTCTCAAGCCTTGCATTCCACCAAGGAGTGCTGCGGCTTTCGGCCTTTGCCCTTAATGCCCTTGACCTTAATCCCGAAAAGTCCGTCTTTGACTTTTCGGGAAGAGGAGGAGCCGCGGAGCGGACGAGAATGCGCAGCTTGTCTGCGCGTTTGAGGGAGCGGTGCGCGCGACGACGCACGCCCTTGACCTTTTATCCCGAAAAGTCCGTCCCTGACTTTTCGGGAAGAGGAGGAGCAAGGGAGCGGTGCGCAGTTTTCCCGATCAGGGAAAACGGAGCCAAGCGGACTTTGCGACCTTGCCCTTAACGCCCTTGACCTTTATCCCGAAAAGTCCGCCCTTGACTTTTCGGGAAGAGGAGGAGCAAGGGAGCAGGTGACGTTTTCCCGATCAGGGGAAACGGAACCAAGCGGACTTTGCGACGACGAGCGTCCCTGCTTCGCAGGCCCGGGGGCACTTCGTTTTCTTATCTCACCACCGCTTTTCAGGAGGATTTTTATGCTTGAAAAAAAGATCGACACGGCACAGGGCACTGTCTTTTACTGGATTTCGGAGAGCTGGGCCGCCGAGAAGGAGACCCTCGTGTTTTTGCACGGGCTGACCGGGGATCACACCATGTTTCAGCCACAGATAGACGAATTCGGCGGCGAATACAATTTGCTCGCGTGGGACGCGCCCGCGCACGGGAGGTCGAGGCCGTTTCGGGACTTCACCTATCCCGCCGCGGCCGCCATTTTAAAACAGATTCTGGAATTGCACGGCGTCAAATCCGCCGTTCTGGCCGGTCAATCGATGGGCGGCTTTATCGCGCAGTCCTTTCTTCTGCGCTATCCGGAATTGGTCCGCGCCCTGATCGCGATCGACACCGCCCCCTACGGCAAGGGCTATTATTCCAAATCCGATCAATGGTGGCTGCGGCAGGTCGAGTGGATGGCGCATCTCTATCCCTTCAAGGCGATGAAAAGGGCGATCGCCGGGCAGGTCAGCGCAACCGAGGCCGGATATGAAAATATGCTGTCGATGCTGGAGCCCTACACAAAGGACGAGCTCTGCCACCTGATGGGGATCGGATACGCCGGTTTTCTGGAGGACAACGCCGATCTGGAGATCCGCTGTCCCGTTCTCATTCTGGTGGGGGACAAGGACAGAACCGGCAAAATCGCCGGCTACACAAAGGCCTGGGTCGCGCGCACGGGTTATCCCTGCGTGCGAATCCGAAACGCGGCGCACAACGCGAATGTGGACAACCCGCAGCAGGTGAACCGGGAGATCCGAAGCTTTCTCCAAAATCTATAAGCCCGCGCAGCGACAAAAAGCAGAAGGGAGCCCGCCGTAGTAAGGGTCCCTCCTGCTTTTTTTCTTTTTTTCAAATCAAGGCGCCGCGCCGGTCAAGGCCGCCAGAGAAAGCGGCGCAGATCGATCCGCCCGTCCGTCCCAAACTCGACGCCGTCCTCTTCGAGCAGGCGGCGCTGGGTATTCGGGCCGCCGAACGCGAAGGAGCCCGAGCACTCCCCGAAACGGTTCACCACCCGAAAGCAGGGCACGCCCGCCGGGTCGGGGTTGACATGCAGCGCATAGCCGACGACGCGGGACCAGCGCGGGTTGCCCGCGAGCATCGCGATTTGTCCATAGGTTGCGACCCGTCCCGGCGGAATCCGCCGCACAACCTCATAAATGCGCTCAAAGGTCGTCATCAGTGGGTCTGCGCCCATTGCTGCACGTGTTCGTCCGCCGTCACGGACCAGTAGTATTCCACATTGTTTTCCTCGGTGCTGCCGGTCGTGAAGAAGAAATAATAGGGCCAATCGGGGGTCGGGTTCAGCGTGCCGTCGATCGCGGTCACGCCCGGGTTGCAGATCGCGCCGACGATCAGGCCCTCGTGCGAAAAGGTGTCGTAGCCGTCCCGCACGCCCTCGGGCACATTTTCATAGCCGCCGTAGTAATCCTCGCTGTCGCCGAGGCCGCGCCTGCGCCAGTCGCAGGAGGTGTCGGATTCGAGGCAGGGGAAGTCGTCGCTGTCAAGGCGGTTGTAGAAGACCGCAGCGACCTGCGCGTAGCTCTCGTGCCCCACAGCCTCTTTTTCGACGATCGAAGAGAGCACGATGATCTGCTCAAGGCTATAGCCGCTCGCGTCGATTTGGGCCTGGCGCTCGGGCGTCAGCACTTTGGCGGCGAAATTCTCCAGCATTTTCTGAATCATATCGTGCAGCGGGGTGCCGACCTCAAACTCATAGGTGTCCGGGAACAGAAAGCCCTCGAGCACGATGAACTTATTCTCATGCGAGATCTGATCGTAAAAGGGGACGTCGTATACCTCGTTGTTGCAGGCGTTGACAAATTCGTCGACCGTGCAGATGCCCTGCTCCTGCATCATGAGCGCCATTTTGAGCGCCGTCGTCCCCTCCGGGAAGGTGAGGGTGAAGGTCTCGACGTTTTTCACCGTGATCTGCTGCAAAACCTCGATGATCTGGTCGTAGGTCAGGGTTCCGCTGAGGACGTGTTCGCCGAGCTGATAGGTGCCGTCGGCGCCCTTGAGCCGGCTGTAGAGCTTGAAGATCGCCTCATTCGTGATGATGCCGTTCTGTCTGAGCACCTGCGCGACCTGCGCCGTCGACGCCCCCTCGGGAATCGTGACCGAGACGCCCTCGGCGGTGCCGCGAAACACCAGATAAGCCGTCACACCCAGCGCGATGACAACAACCGCGAGAATCGAAAGCCCGACAATCAGGCCGGTCCTTCCCTTTTTCTTTTTTCTGCGCGGCATCCCCTGCGGGATGTTGCCCGCCGCATACGTGGAGGGCGCTTTAAAATGGTTTTTCTTCTTTTTTACCTTGAAGCCCATTCGCCTTCACTCCTTTCGGCTTCGCCGCGATAACAAATCGCGGACGCGACACTGCGCGCCTTCTCCTCTCCGCGCAGCACTTCGATCAGCCGCAGCGCGAAATCGACGGCGGAGCCCGCCGCGCGCGCCGTCAAAAACGGGGAATCGTAGACGACGGCCTCGCCGGTGCAGCTGTCGCCGAGCTCCTTTTCCATGCCGGGGAAAACCGTCGCCCTTTTGCCCTGTAGCAGACCCGCATGGGCGAGGATGGAGGGCGCCGCGCAGATCGCGGCAACCGTGATGTCCTCCTCGCTCGCCAGGCGGATCGCGCGCCTGACCGTCTCGCTCGCCTCAAGGTTCTTGGTTCCGGGCATTCCCCCCGGCAGCAGGATGGCCTCGACGTTGTCGGTCGGCAAAAAGATGTCCTCCGAGAGATCGGCCACAACCGTTACGCCGTGCGACCCGGTGGGGGTCGAGCTGCCTACGCCCACCGTCGCGACCTGCACGCCCGCGCGGCGAAGCAGGTCGATGGGCGCAAGCGCCTCCATCTCTTCAAATCCGTCTGCAAGAAATACATAGACCATGAGATTTCTCCTTTGTCAGTCCAGCATGAGGTTCATATAGGGTTCCATATCCTTGATATTATGCGTCCCGGCGAGCGGCTTCGCCATGCCGTACATCAGCGTCTCGCCGTCATAGCGGAACAGCTCGGTCAATACGGGCTGGTGCACGAACACGCCCCTCGGGTTTTCCTTCTCGATGATCTTCGCGATCAGGCAATGCTGCGCGGCGACGCTGCTGCCGAGCGCCTCGCGCACAAACAGCCGCTTGCCCTGCATCCCGTAAATCGCGTAGGCCTCCCCATGCTCGCAGGTAAGGCGCGCGGTGTGCTCGCCGTAGATCTGCGCATCCTTTAAGAGAAACGCGAGCTGGCTCGGATACCACCGCACATGGGGGATCGATTGCAGCCAATCCTCCCGCAGCTTATACAACTGCTCGCTGGTCATCCCGTCGAGAACGAGCGGCGCCTCGGAGCGGATCGTCTCGTCGAGCACGCCGTGGCGCAGCTTGACGACGTTCATATTGAAATCGGGCGCGTAGCCCAGGTCCCTGTAATACTTAAAGAGATATTTTTCGCCCGGCACCAGCACGCTGAGCGCGCAGCCGTTGGTTTTGGCGATCTGCTCCGCCTTGCGGATCATCGATTTCATGATCCCCTTGCGCCGGAACTGCTTGCGCGTCGCGCAGCCGTAGAGATAGACCGCGCGCACCGCTTTATCCTGAAACACAAACTCGGCGGGGATCATCGTCAGCATCGAGACGATCTGGCCGTCGACCTCAAAGACAAAGGTGTCCCCCGTCTTCGCGACGTTGTTGTAAAAGAAATCGACATAGTTGAGCGGGTCGTCGAACGCGTCCTCCCACAGGGCCTTGAGCGCCGTAATATCCTGGTCTGTCGCGCGCCGGATCATAACGCAGTCACCACAAATTTGTCGGTGAGGACCGCGGGATAATACGAGAGCTTCGCCCTGCGCAGCCCCTCGTCGCCGACGTCGTCCTCCCTGTTGATATAACGATAGTCTTTGCAGAAATGCGCCGCAAAATCCCGATTGATAACCGTGTAGGCGCCGTTTACGTCATAGCGCGCCTTCTCGATGTGAACGCAAAACGTCTGCGGGTTGATCGGCTCGCCCATCGCAAACGCGGCGACCTCGCCGTTCACCGTGATCAGCCCGCCCTGAAAGCCGAGCTCGAAAAAGTGGTCGAACGCGCTTTGCGAGGCGACCCGCTCCTCGGCGAGGCTCTCGTCGCCGTATTCGGCCATCAGCTCCTCATACCACCGCTCGTTCATCGCGCGCACCGCGCCGATGTTGTCCGCGTCGATCTCCGCAAAGGCGTAATCGGGATACTCCTGCATAAAGCGGGAAATGTGGTTCCTCTTGCCGTGATATTTTTTGCCGCGCAGCTCGATCAGATCCTCGCTGTTATAGACATACTCGGCGAAATCCCGCGAGGTGTGCTCGGAGAATCTGCCGGGATACAGCGCGTTGACCGTGTCGCGGTCGTCGGCCGATGCGGCGATCACCATAAACCGGCGGCCGAGCGACGCGCTGTCCGCCTGCATGTCGTCGAGCGTCTGCTTCAGGTTCTTCCCCTCTCCGAACGGGAAAAGGTAGGCCTCGACGACCTTGTCGAACCGCACGACGCACAGGCCGTCCCCGGTGAAGGCGACCTTGGTGTCGTAGACGTCGCGCCAGATAAAGATGTTGCCAAACGTATATTCGCAGCCCCTGTCGGGCGAGGCGTGGTGCAGCCTGGTGATCCGCTCCCTGTCCGAGAGCTCAACCCGTCGAAATGTCAGCATATTGTCAGATTTCCTCCAGTACCGTCCGCAAAATATCGGCGGCGATGGCGTCGACGGCGCGCATCCTGCCGTTTTGGTCGCAGGGGATCAGCCTCCAGCCCTCCCGCGCGGCGCAGTCGAGCGCCGCTTTGCGGCAAAGGCTCTGATAGGCGAGATCCCTCTCGTGAATGTCCTTCCTGTTCTCGTCGCCCGCATAGCGCGCCGCGAGCAGCGCGGCGCTCGTCTGCGGCCTGACGTCGAGATAGAGCACCAGATCCGGCCGGGGTATCCCCAGCCGGCCGTATTCAAAATCGGCGAGCCACGCGCAATAGGCCTCCCACTCCTGCGGGGGCAGCTTCGCCATCTGATAGACCGCGTTGGAGGTCGTGTACCGGTCGGCGAGCAGGACCGCGCCGTCGAGATAATCGCGCTCCCAGTCCAGCTTAAAGCTCGCGTAGCGGTCGACCGCGTAAAAGGCCGATGCGGCATAGCTGTTGACGTCGCCGGGCCGCGCGCCGAAATCGCCGCGCAGATACATCCGCACAAGCGCGGACGAGTCGCTGTCATAGCAGGGAAAGCTCAGCGCGCGCACCCGCCGCCCCTCTTTCTCGAGCGCCCGCGCGAGCGCGGCGGTCTGCGTCGCCTTGCCGCTGCCGTCGGTGCCCTCGACGACAATCAGCTTTCCGCTCATCGCGCGGCTTCCTCTTTGAGCCTCGCGAATTTTTCCCGCATCTCGGCGGCGCGGCCGCAGGACATCTTGCCCTCGGGGCAGGCGCCCGCCACGCAGGAGGGCCCGCTCGCCGCGAACAGCGCCGGGGCGACGCCGCTCACAAGGCGCAGCATCTCGGTCGCGAGGGCGCGGATCTCCCACTGGGCGCGGTTGCAGCAGCGGTGATGAAAGAAGTTTTGCAGCGAGCGCGTGTTCATCGTCACGATCATTTTGGTCTCGCACGCGTTCGGCAGCACAAATCGCGCGTCCTCAATCGCGGCCTTTTCGGCCGCGCTTTTCGCCTTTTTTTCGCTCATACCGGCGTCGAGATTCTCCCGCTCATATTTCGCCTTGAGAATCTCCGTCAGCTTCTCATAAGTCTCGGCGTCCCGGCGCATCGTCTCTTCATAAAGCGCGAGCGCCTCGGGGTTCTCCGCGACGGCGGGCGGGGTGACATAGCGAAAATCGTCCAGCCGCACATACCGCTGGCTCTGCACGCTGTAGGAGCCGATGCGGTGCCGGGTGATCTGCGCGAGCAGCGAGCGGGACACGCCCTCGATGCCGAAGGTAAAGGTCGCGTGCTCGGTCGGGCTCTCGTGCCCCATATTGGCGAGCATTTCGACAAAGCTCTTCGCCTTTTCGTCCGAGAGCTGCACGGTCAGGTCCTCGATGGCCGCGTCGGAATAGCACAGGCGCGCGGCGTCCGCGACGAGGTGCTCGGGGCTTGCGGTGTGCGCGAGAAGATAGACTTTCATGGATGCATTGCTCCTTCACTGGTTTGGCTTGCGTCTCAAAGCGGTAGGGTTTCTCTCTTCGGGCTTATTCGCCGCTCTCCATTTTGGTCAGCGGCGCGTAGTTGGCCATCGCCTTTTTGACGCCGCTGCGCTCAAAATCGATCTCGAGCAGCAGGTCGCCGCCGAGCGGCGACGCCGAGATCACCACGCCCGGCCCGAAGATTCGGTGGTTCACCCGGTCGCCCGCCGCGAACCGCGTGCCGGCCGCGGCCTTTTTCGGCGCGCCGCCGACGGTCAGCGACTCGCCGAGGCCGCGCTTCGCGCCCCGTCGCGGGTCCCGGCCGCCGCCCAGGCCCTCGCCGGGGTGGTCGAGCCTGTAATTGGAGAACTCGTTCGCCTTGCGGTATTCATACTGGCCGCGCGACTCGAGCCTGTCCTTATCCCGCCAGGTGGGCATACTGCGGCGGGGTGCCTCGTCATATTTGAGCTCGTCGGGGAATTCGGCGAGAAAGCGGGATTCCGGGTTGCGGCGCGTCGCGCCAAACAACATACGCGCCGCCGCGCGGGTCATATACAGCTTCTTTCGCGCGCGGGTGATGCCGACATAGGCGAGCCGGCGCTCCTCCTCCATATCCGCTTCGCTGTAGCGGGACATCTCACCGGGGAAGATGCCCTCCTCCAGGCCGATCATATAAACGCAGTCGAACTCAAGCCCCTTCGCGCTGTGCATCGTCATGAGCACGACCGCGTCGGTGCTCTCGTCGTAGCTGTCGATGCTCGAGACAAGCGCGACCTCCTCGAGGAACAGCGCGAGGTCGCCCTCGGGGTTCTCCTCCTCAAACGCGCGGATGCTGGACAACAGCTCCTCGACGTTTTCGAGCTTGGCCGCGCCCTCCTCCTTCATCGCGAGCAGCATGGCGCGATAGCCGGTCTCGTCGATGAGCCGCGCGACAAAATCGGTCAGGCCGTTTTGCTCATACAGCGCGCACAACCGCTCGTAAAGCGCGTAAAACGCGGCAAGCGCGGTTTTCGCGCGGGAGAGCGCGGGATACTCCGCCGCGTCCCGGATCACCTCGAGCATCGGCACGCCGAGCCCGCCGGCGATCTCCTGAAGCTGCTGGATCGTCGCGCCGCCGATCTTGCGCGCGGGCCGGTTGAGGATGCGGGTCAGGCGCAGGTCGTCGGCCGGGTTGTCGACGATGCACAGATACGCCATGATGTCCTTGATCTCCGCGCGGTCATAAAACCGCAGGCCGCCGACGATGCGGTAGGGAATGCCCGCGCGCGCAAAATAATTCTCCACCGCGTTGGACTGCGCGTTCATGCGGTAGAGCACGGCCTGTTGACGCAGCGGCACGCCCTCGCTCTGGTTCTTCGCGATCTGCGCGGCAACATAGACCGCCTCGTCCCGCTCGGTGTCCGCGCAGTAGACGTGGATCAGCTCACCCCTGTGCGCGCTCGTCCAGAGCGTCTTGCCCTTGCGGCCGCGGTTGTGGGCGATGACCTCGTTGGCGGCGTCGAGAATATTGCCGGTCGAGCGGTAATTCTGCTCGAGCCGGATCACCTTCGCGCCCGCAAACGCCTCCTCAAAGCCGAGGATATTCTCGATCGTCGCGCCGCGAAACCGATAGATGCTCTGATCGTCGTCGCCGACCACGCAGAGGTTACGCCGCGGCCCGGTCAACAGCTCACACAGGCGATACTGCGCATAGCTGGTGTCCTGATATTCGTCGACCATGATATACTGAAACCTGTTGTGATAATATTCGCGCACCTCGGGGCAGCTGTGCAGCAGCTCCACCGTGTAATAAATCAGGTCATCGAAATCAAACGCGCCGGCGCTGCGCAGCCGCTTCTGATAGGCGGCGTAGATGCGCGCAATCATCTTGTCGTTGTAGTTGTTGGCGCGCCCGGCAAACTCCTCCGGCGAGAGCAGCTCATCCTTGATGCGCCCGAGCCTGCCGTGCACCTGGCGCGGCGGGAACAGCTTCTCGTCGACGCCGAGCTCCTTGTAAATCTCCTTTAAAACCCGCTGGCTGTCGTCCGTGTCGTAGATCGTGAAATTTTGCGGAAAACCGAGCCGGCCCGCGTCCCGGCGCAGAAAACGCACGCATGCCGAGTGAAAGGTGGACGCGGCGACATCCCGGCCGCGCTCGCCGACCGAAGCGCAGATGCGCTCCTTGAGCTCGCCCGCCGCCTTGTTGGTGAAGGTGATCGCGAGGATATTCCAGGGCTGCGTGCGGCCGACGCGCAGCAGCGGGCGCAGCGAATCCGCGGCGGGGGTCTTTTTCTCCACGCACGCGCGAAGCATTTCGACCTCCTGCCGGGTGACCTCGCGGCAAATCTCCGCCGAAGAATAGGCCGGGCCGAATTCAAGGATATACCTGATCCGATTGACCACAACGGTCGTCTTGCCGCTGCCCGCGCCCGCAAGGATCAGCAGCGGCCCCTCGGTCGTGAACACCGCGTCGCGCTGCACCGCGTTGAGGCCGGAAAACTGTTGCTCTATGTATTGCTTCCGCAGGGAAATAAACTCTTCCTTAATCGCCATGAATCATTTCCGTTCATCCGTTTTTCTCATCCGGCGCCGCCGCGCAAGCGGCGCCGAGGATCAAAGTAAGTATAGCACAACGGCGGCGCAAATGCACTCTTTTTTGCGTTCGGGCACGCAGCAAAACAGCTCCGGCCGCGCTTTCGACACGGTCAGAGCTATTTCTTTCCTCTTCCTGTCCCGCGCGCCGCTCAGAAAGCGCGG
>CAZKRQ010000024.1:3839-11763 GCA_964555125.1 uncultured Oscillospiraceae bacterium | reverse complement strand
GCTTCTGTTGCTAAAGCAATAATAAAAAATCGCCGCAAGCAATTGGAGCTTGCGGCGACGTGGAGCGGGCGATGGGAATCGAACCCACAACCTCAGCTTGGGAAGCTGATGTTTTGCCACTAAACTACGCCCGCAATCAAAATCGCGCGATTTTCTGCGCTTATATATCCGACTTTCTTATTATAACCGATTTCGTTTATTTGTCAATTGACTATTGCGCATAAACGTCCTAAAATATAACATACATCATTTCGTGGGAGGGACATCGATTTGCAGCTTACACAGCAATTTGACGGCTCTCTGCTGCCATCTGCTCTGCGCGAATACTATCGCAGGGCGGACGGTCCCGCGCTCAAGGTCGCTTTATTGATTCTCTGCTCGGGCAATTGCGACCCGGATTATATCTCCGACACGCTCTCCATGTCCGAGGAGCTTGTCGCCCGCTCTCTCTCGTTCTGGCAAAAGGCGGGCCTTCTGGATGAGAAAAACGATATTGCAGGCGACGCGCCGGCGACGGCTTTACAGGCGCAGACTTCCCCTTCCCCGGCAAAAAAGCAGCAGGTGCCGCTTTCGCCCGAGCGGGTTCGCGAGCTGTCGCTGCGGGATCCCGAGATCGCCACACTGCTTCAGGAAACGCAGCGCTTTCTCGGCCGCACGTTGGACACCCTTGAAAGCCGAACACTGCTTGAAATTTATGAATACGACGAATTGCCTGTCGAGGTCATCCTCATGATCGTCGCCTACTGTGTGCCGCGTATGAAAAACCGCCGCGCGCTTGTTTCGATGACCCGGCGCATCGCCGACGACTGGTTTGAACAGGGGGTTGTGACGGCGTCGGAGGCCGAAGCGCATCTCAAGCAGCTCGAGCTGCGGGAGCAGCGCGAAGGACAGGTCGCCGAGATCCTAGCCTTGGAGGATCCCTCCTTCAGCAAAAGCCAGAAAATGCACATTGCCCGATGGTATGAAGAGTACGGCTATGGCCCGGAAATGATTCGGGAGGCATATCTGCTGAAGGGCAATAACTCGATCGCGTACATCAATAAAATTCTTCAGGGATGGTACAATAACGGCGTTAAGACGGTGCGGGACGCGCGCGGCGGCTCCACCAACGCCCCGGTTCCGCAAAAAAAGAAAAAAAATACCGGCTCGCTGCTGAAAAGGGCGGTTTTGAGCCGCTCGACGGAGGAATAATATGCCCTACAGTGAGGCGGCGCGCCGCTACGCGCGCGATATACTGGAAAAACGCCGTCTGCGCTGTGGAGCGGAAACGGACCGGCGCCGCGAGCTTCTCTTCTCGCGCATTCCCGAGCTTCGCGCCCTCGAGGCGGAAGCCTCGAAACAGGCCCTTCACGCGCTGCGCTGCGCTGTCGCGGACAAAAAGCCCGATCTCGCGCGACGGGAGGCCGACCGCCTCTCTGCGCTTCAAAAAAAGCAGGCGGCCATCCTCCGCGAAAACGGTCTGGAGGAGGACGCCCTGCAGCCCATTCACCGCTGCGCGCAGTGCGGCGATCTCGGCGTTTTGCCGGATGGACGCGACTGCGACTGCGCCAAAGCGCTCATGCGGGCCTACACGATGGAGGAGATCGGGCGGGTTTCCCCTCTTGCGCTCAGCGAGTTTGAGAGCTTTTCTCTCGACTATTACGCGACCGAGCCGGATGCCGAAACCGGCGCCGTTCCCCGCCGGCTCATGCGCGAGAACCTCGAGCTTTGCCGGCGCTTTGCCGATGAGTTTCCCTGCGGCGGTCAGAATCTGCTTTTGCTCGGCGACTCCGGCTTGGGCAAAACCCATCTCGCGCTGAGCATCGCCAATGTCGTGCTTCAGAAGGGCGCCCATGTCGTCTATTGCAGCGCGGCGAGCATCTTCAAGCAGATTGAAAACGAGCATTTCCGGCGTAGCCATGAATCCTCCACACTCGACAGTCTCAAGGGCTGCGATCTGCTTGTTCTCGACGACCTCGGCGCAGAATTCAACACGCCTTTCGTCACCGCGACGCTCTATGACCTCATCAACACGCGGTTCAGCGAGCGGCGCTCCACGATTTTTACGACCAACTATATTGAAGAGGACGCCCTCTCCCGCCGTTACGGAGAGAAGATCAGCTCCCGCCTGGTGGGCTGTTGCACGGTGCTCCCCTTTATCGGCGAGGACATCCGGCCCCGCCTCGAAAAGCGAAACAGATGAAACCGGCGTCAGGCGGCCTTTTTATGGCACCCGCAAACGGCTTGGAAACGCTGTGCCGTGCCCATGAAAAACGCGCCTGTTTTTGACATCGCAAAAAGCGCATACGTATTTTGAGAGAAAATCCACCTGTCCCCTCAAGGGGCCGGGTGGATTGATTTCTCACTTTTTTCAACGCCGCTCACAAAAGCCGCTTTATCCGTTTCAAATACATCAATCGCGAGCGCAAAAATCCGCAAAAAAATAGCCGCATAGCGGCTATTTTTTGTTTTTATGCATTGTGCGCAGTCAGGGAAATCACTGTCACGACAAAGGTGAGCACAAATAAGACCACCGCGAGAATCTTTGTGATCTGCGCCAGCTTTGCGTCGTTGTCCTTCGCCCTGCCGCGAACCGACGTGCCCTCGCCGCCCATAATGACGCCGGACATTCCGCCGCCCTTGTTGCTTTGCAGCGTCACCGCAATAATGATGACGAGGCAGGTCAAAATTAAAAGAGCCCCTGCCACGATCTCGATCGTATTCATGAATCTACCTCCAATTCCATTGCAACAGTGTTATCTTATCATAACGCCGTGTAAAAAGCAACTGTTTTCCCATAGGGAACGGCCGCCATCGCGCATTTTATATGGTTGATTTTCCGTTCTTTGCGCAGCCGGAGCTCGTATTTCCGCTGAAGGTCAGGCCATTCGCTGTTGTTACAATAAGCCTGCAAATGCGCCGCACCGCCAACGCTGCGGCTCTCACTTCTTTCCGCGCAGCTTGAGGGAAACAGGCAAACAGAATCCCACATATATGCCCAAAAAAGCGGCCGCCCTCAAAAATATCTCGATCACCCCGTGCCCAGAGCGCTGATACCACAGCAGCGGATAGGGCGCGATCATGCCCCTTACGACCAGATTCAACAGGCAGGAAAGCGGCACGAACACGACCAGCCAGATATTGATCCGCCAAAATCTCCTTTGATTCTCGCCGCGCTGCGCGCCGGAAGCGCCCGTCTGCCCGATAAAATAGAGCATCACCCCGAGCACAAGGAAGACGACGCCCGCCAGGGTGGCGGCCGGCTCCATCGTCTGATACCAGATCAGGCAGGCCAAGGCGACGCCGATTGCGTTCATCGCCGTCGCGACGATGGAAAGGACCGGCGCAAGCCCGCCCTGGGCGGCGGTCTTTGGCTGCTCAATGCCGCGCAGCAGATAATCGGTCGACACCTCAAAGAGCTCGCTGATCGCGATGATCCGCTCAAGATCGGGCGCGCTCTGCTCGCTCTCCCATTTTGAGACGGACTGCCGGGAAACGCCCAGCCGGTCCGCGAGCTCCTCCTGCGAAAGGCCGCTCGCCTTGCGCAGCGTCAAAATACGGTCGGAAATTGTCATTGTATCGGTTCTCCTTTCGGTTGTTGCCATAAATCTACCACACGGCGCGGTTGCGCCTCCACCAATCCGGCTTGGAACCTTGTCAACCGCACGTTGCATTTTTGGTTTTCCTCTCTTCTGCCGGTGAAACAGGCCGGGCACCGTTTCGTTCCTCCCGCGCGCCGCCCTGATTTCGGAATGCTACAGTCCTCCCCGCACCCCGGCGCACCGTGTTCCCGGCCCCGGTTTTCCCCGCGCGCTGCTGTTTTCTCTCTGCCTCGAGCCGCTCTTTCCTCAAACGGTTCGGCCTCGCGGGCCGCCCCATACGCAATTATTTTGTCCCGTCACAGTGGTTTCATCTCCCATGTCCCCGATACAAACAGATAAGGCAGCGGGCGTGATCCGCCCGCTGCCCCCCATTTCCTGTTTTTCCGCGCGTCATCCGATCGTCTCTTCGATCCGCCGCGCGATCTCCTCTTTCGCGCACAGCGCGGTGTGCAGCGCCGGCTTCCCCTCCAGCTCCGCGAGCGGCCCCGGGATCGGAACGCCGGTATACGCCGACAACGCGCGCTGCGCCTCGTATTCATTCATACCCGCGCACTCCCCTTCTCCGCGCAGCGCCGCGTAGACGCCGCAGGGGAACTTATACGGGCTGGCCGTAGAGGCGACCACGGCGTGAGTTTTCGCCCCGGTGTCTCTGCGGTAATTGGCGAGCGCGCGGCAGGCGACCGCCGTGTGTGTGTCGACGAGATAGCGATGCTCCTGCCATGTCCGGGCGATCGCGGCCTGGGTCTCGCCGTCGTCGCAGCAATCCGCATAAAAGAGAGCGCGCAGCTGCGCTTTCAGCTCCTGCGACACCTCATAGCGTCCCGTCTCGTCGAGCTGCCTCATATATCCGGCGACGAGCGCCGCGTCGTGGCCGGAGAGCTCAAACAGCAGCCGCTCGAGATTCGAGCTGACCAGAATGTCCATCGAGGGGGAGAGCGTCTTGTGAAACGCGCGGTTGCGGTCATACACGCCGGTGCGCAAAAACTCGGTCAACACATTGTTGGCGTTGGAGGCGCAGATCAGACGGCCGACCGGCGCGCCCATCCTCTTCGCGTAGTAGCAGGCGAGGATGTTGCCGAAATTTCCTGTCGGGACGGCGAAATCGACGGTTTCTCCCTCGCCGAGAACGCCCCTCGCCATCAGCTTCGCGCAGGCGTTGACATAATAGACGATCTGCGGCAGCAGCCGTCCCCAGTTGATCGAGTTGGCGCTCGAGAGGCGCTTGCCCCGCTTCTCCAGCCGCTTTTTGACCTCTTCGTCGGCAAAAATGGCCTTGACGGCGCTCTGCGCGTCGTCAAAGTTTCCCTCAATCGCGAGCACGTGGACGTTGCCGCCCTCCTGCGTCACCATCTGCTGCCTTTGCACGGCGCTGACGCCCTCGCTGGGATACAGCACCGCAATCGAGGTGCCCGGCACATCCTTAAAGCCCTCGAGCGCGGCCTTGCCGGTATCGCCCGAGGTCGCGACGAGGATGACGATCTCCTTTTTCTCGCCGGCCAGCGCCGCCGACACCGTCATCAGGCGGGGCAGCGCCTGAAGCGCCATATCTTTAAAGGCGCTCGTCGGCCCATGCCACAGCTCGAGCACATCCGTATCGCCGTCGAGCGGCGCCAGCGGCGCAATCTCCGCGCTGTCAAAGGCATGGAGATAGGCCCCGTTGACGCAGCGGTCGATCTCCTCGAGCGAAAAATCGTCGAGATACAGCTCAAAGATCAGCTTGGCCGCGTCGAGATAGTTGCAGTCCCTGAGGAATGCAAAGTCCTGCGCGGAGAGAACGGGGATGCTCTCCGGGGTGAACAGACCCCTGTCGGGCGCAAGCCCCTGCACGATCGCAGACGCGGCGCTCACGCCCGGCACGCCGCCCCGGGTGCTCAGATATTCCATAGCCATGCTCCTTAATGGATGTCTTCCAGATGGAACTTGTCGTGCAGCGCCTGCACCGCGCGCTCGGCGTCCTTCTCGTCGATCATCATCGAAATCTTGATCTCGCTGGTGCTGATCATCTGGATATTGATGCCGTTTTCGGCCATCGTCTCAAAGGTCTGCGCCGCGACGCCGGGGTTCATGATGCCCGCGCCGACAATCGAGACCTTGCTGACGTTCTTGCTGTAGGTCATGCCCGAGGCGCCGACCTCGTCGACCAGCTTGTTGACCCGCGCGACCGCTTTATCAAGCTGATCCTGCGTGACGGTGAAGGCGATGTCGTTGTATTTGCCGCGCACCGCGCTTTGAATGACCATATCGACGTTGATGCCGTGCGCCGCAAGGGAGCGGAAGATGCGGCTCGCGACGCCGGGCTCGTCCGGCACCTCGAAAATCGCGATCTTCGCGACGTTTTTGTCCCGCGAGACGCCGCTGACCGTGTGCTCGCGCTCGATCTTGCCGCGGTCGGCGACGATTGTCCCGGGGTGGTCGTTGTAGGAGTTGAGCACCTCGAAGGTCACGCCGTTGTTGAGCGCGCATTCGACGGCGCGGGGATTCATGACCTGCGCGCCGAGCGCCGCGAGCTCGAGCATCTCCTCGTTGGTGATCCCCTCCAGCTTGGAGGCTGTTTTCACAATGCGGGGATCGGCCGTATAGACGCCGTCCACGTCGGTGAAGATCCTGCATTCGTCCGCGCCGAGCGCCGCCGCGAGCGCGATCGCGCTTGTGTCCGAGCCGCCGCGGCCGAGCGTCGCGATGTCCCCGTTGGGCAGAACGCCCTGAAAGCCCGCGACCACCACGACCTTGCCCTTGTCGACCTCCTCGAGGATGCGGCGCGGGTCGATCCGGGTCAGCGAAGCGCGCCCCGCCTCGCCGTCACAGCAGATGCCTGCCTGAAAGCAGGTCAGCGAAACCGCCGGCACATTCATCTCGCTCAGCGTCATCGCCATATAGGCCGCGGACTGCTGCTCGCCGGTCGCCATCAGAAAATCGAGCTCGCGACGGTTAGGCTTGAGGCTGATGTTGCCCGCCGCCTCGATGAGGTCGTCGGTCGTGTCGCCCATCGCCGAGACGACCATCACGACGTCGTTCCCGTTGTATTTCATATCCGCGACGCGCTGCGCCACCGCCCGCATCCGCTCAAAGCTGGCAACCGAGCTGCCGCCAAATTTACAAACTGTCAATCCCATTTCCAAATACTCCTTCCGTCTCTCTGTGTCTCTTTTCGCTTCCGCCGCTCCCGGGCCGGGGACCGCTCTTTCTCTCTTTACGCGATCCTGCAAAGGCTCTTTCACCGCGGCGCGCCGTTCAGCGCTCCGCGATCACGATCGCGCCCTTGGTGTCGGCGCAGAGGACCTCGACCTGCGACGCGATGCCTACGGCGGCAAAGCCCCCCTGCATTGCGGCCGCGATCTCCTCCTCGCGCCCCTGCGCGAACGCGATGATCGTCGGGCCCGCGCCCGAAATCATCGCGCACATCGCGCCGTGCTCCATCGCCGCACCGGTCACCTCGTCAAACCCGGGGATCAGCCCCTTTCGCGCGGGTGTGAACACAATGTCGTCGCTCGCGACGTCGAGGCAGCGCAGGTCTCCGCTCGCAAGGCAGCCGACGAGAAAGCAGGCGCGTTGCAGCTGGGTCACGAGGTCGCCGCGCGAAAAGGCGGGCGGCACCACCGAGCGGGCCTTCTTGGTGGAGAGCTCAAAATCGGGTATGGCGGTCACAAACCGCAGGTAGCGGTTCGGCACGATCTTGTGATACTGCACCTCGCCGTTCGGCGCCGCCATCGCGATGGTGAAGCCGCCGACGGCGCAGGGCACGATATTGTCCGGGTGGCCCTCGATTTCCGTCGCAATATCAATGAGGGTGGCCTCGGACAGCGGCTCGCCGAGCCAGGCGTTCGCGCCGTAAACCCCCGCGATAATCGCCGAGGCACTGCTGCCGAGCCCTCGTGAGCCGGGGATCTCGGTCGTCATCGTGATCCTCATCGGCGGCATGGTCTGGCACGCGCGCGAAAAAACGCGCCGCGCGCCCTCATAGACAAGATTCTGCTCGAGCGGGATGGGGCGCGCGAACCCATCCCTGAAAACGACCTCGAGCTCCTCGCCGGGCTCGAAGACCACCGTCAGATATTTTGAGAGCGCGATGCCCAGACAGTCCACTCCCGTGCCGATATTGGCCGTAGAGGCGGGCACTTTCACGGTTACCTTCATTGTGCGGCCCGGTCAGCCTCGCCCAGGCACAGGAAGGTGTGCATCCGGCTGACATACTCCTTTTCACGCAGCTTGTCGAGCGCGTCGCGCAGCGCGCGCTCCTTGGCGGGGTGGGTGATGACGGTCAGCGACGCGCACCCCTCCCCGCCGGCGCTCTGCACCAGCGAGGCGATGCTCACGCCGGCATCGCCGAACGCGCCCGCCACCCC
>CAZKRQ010000024.1:2529-3829 GCA_964555125.1 uncultured Oscillospiraceae bacterium | reverse complement strand
TGCAGGCGGACGAAGAAGCTGGAAACCAGCTCGTCGACCGGCAACAGCTCCTTTTCGCTGTAGCAGGTGCAGCCATGCCGCCCCGTCACGCCCATGCGAATATCCTTCGCGATCTCCATGACGTTGCCGACCACCGAGCTCGCCGTCGGCAGCGAGCCGGCGCCGCGCCCATACAGCATGATGTCGTCCGCCGCGTCGCAGCGCAGGAACACCGCGTTAAAGCTGTCGTTCACCGACGCGAGCGGGTGCGCGAGCGGCACAAAGGCGGGGCGCACGAACAGCATGATCCTGCCCTCCTGCTCCCGCGCCACCCCGAGCAGCTTGATGACATAGCCCATGCTCCTGGCGAGCGCGATGTCCTTCTCGTCGATGTCGGTGATCCCCTCGCAGTAGACATCCGCGAGGGTGCATCGGGTGTTGAAGGCGAGGCAGCCGAGAATCGCGACCTTGCGCGCCGCGTCGGTGCCCTCGACATCCGAGGCGGGATTCGCCTCGGCATAGCCGAGCCGCTGCGCCTCGGCGAGCGCGTCGGCATAGCCGAGGCCGTCCGCGGCCATCCTGGTGAGGATATAGTTGGTTGTGCCGTTCAGAATGCCCATGATCTCGATAAATCTGTTGGCGCACAAAATCTGCTGCATCGCCCCGATCACGGGGATCGCGCCGCCGACGCTCGCCTCAAAGCAGACGTCGACGCCGTGCGCCCTGGCATTCTCGAAGATTTCGCGGCCCTTCACAGCGATGAGGTCCTTGTTGGCGGTGACGATGTTTTTGCCCGCGTCGATGGCGCGCATGATAAAATCAAACGCGACGGTCGTGCCGCCGATGAGCTCGACGACAATCGAGACCTCGGGATCGCTCAGAATCACCGCGAGGTCGTCGGTGATCTGCTCGGGCGAAAAGCCGAGCTGCAGCGCCGGCTCCCTGACCCGGTCGAGCACCCATTTGACCCGGATCTCCTCGCCCGCGCGCCTGGCGATGTCCTCCCTGTTTTGTTTGAGCAGCCGGCAGACCCCCGAGCCAACGGTGCCGCAGCCAAAAACCGCAATATCAATCATAGCTTCCTCCAATGTCCGCTTTTTTTCCTGTCCGCGCGTCGAGCACCCCCGCAAGCGACCGCAGCGAAGCGGTCAACATGTCGTGGCGGCAGCCCTCCTCGAGGCCGAGCGAGATCGTCACCAGCGCCGCGCCGTGCGAGGGGAGGCTCTGGTTGATGGTCAACACATTGCCCTTCAGCCGGGCGATCTCGTTGAGCACGCTCGAGAGCACGCCCGGCGTGTGGTCGAGGGTCAACGAGAGATTG
>CAZKRQ010000024.1:0-2519 GCA_964555125.1 uncultured Oscillospiraceae bacterium | reverse complement strand
AAAGGTGTGGATGCCGTCTTTATATTTATAGAAGGTGCTGCGCGCGATTCCCAGCCGGTCGGCGGCCTCGGCGATGTTCTCCACCTCGCCCCGCCGCAGCATCTCCTTCGCCTTGACCGTCTTTTGCAGCGCTTCGGGCAAAATATCCTCCGCGACGATATAATAGACCTGCTCCTTTTTCATAGACACCTCGTCTGTCCGTTGATAGCGGACAATTTACAGCCTACTCGAACAAGTTTAGACCATTTTTTTCGGAAAAGCAAGAAAAAACAGCAATTCCCCCAAAACAACCGACAGCCCGCGTTTTGCGGCAAAGATATTGGGAAAGCTGCACAAAAAACGGCGGCTTTACGCGCGGCGGCGCAGCGCGCGCACGGCGGCCTTTTGCTCCGGCGTGCTCAGGCGGGAGTCGCAGATCTTGCTGATCGCCTTGTTGTGGGTGAAATCGTCGCGCAGCGCGCCCCGCTCGAGAAAGCGCAGTGTTTCGCCGGGATGCGCGGCAAAACACTCGGCCACCAGCCACGCTCTCGCCATGCGAACATAGTAAAGCTCGCTGTCATTTTCGGCGGCGCGCGCGAGCGAGCGCGCAAACCACGCGTCGCCGGTGTAGTAGTTGAGCAGCATCACAAACCCGAACCGCTGCACATACTCCAGCGGGCTGTCGAAGCAGGGGGAGAGAAAGCGGTCGAATTCCTCCCGCGCGTCGCGCACGCATTTGAGGCCCGCGACCGTGCTGTCGCAGACCGACCAGTTGTCGATGACAGGCAAAAAAGCGCGGAGATAGTCCATGCGTTCCCCGAGAGGCATCGCCGCGCAGCCGAGCACCATGCCGTGCAGCATCCGCGTCTCAAAGCTTCCGAAAATACGCGCGTCGAGAAACTCCCGCGCGCCGTCCCGGGCGATCCGCTTCGCCAGCGCGCGCAGCCTGGGCAGCCGCACGCCGAGCAGGTCGCGCACGCCGGGCAGCAGCGCGCGGGAAAACGCGGCGTAGTCCGGCTCGGCCAGCGCCAACAGCGCCGCCTGCAGCGCGCCGGGGTCGGCGTAGTTGTCCATGCCCTGGTCCTCCTTGCAACTTGTCCGATATTTTATTATAATATACTAAATTAGTGCGGGCGTAAAGGGATCGGAGGCGGAGAATGAAAACCACCCTGGTTGGCTATACCGGCTTTGTCGGAGGGAACCTCGCGGCGAGCCACAGGTTTGACCTGTGTTATCATTCCAGAAACATAGAGGACGCGTTTCGCGAGACCCATGATCTCGTCGTCTACTGCGGCGTGAGGGCCGAAAAATTTCTCGCGAACCGCGACCCGGAGGGCGACTGCGCCGTGATCGAGAACGCGGAGCGCAACATTGAGCGGCTCCGCCCGAAAACCCTTGTGCTCGTGAGCACCGTCGACGTCTACAGGACGCCGCAGGGCGTCGACGAGACCACCCCCATCGAGACGGACGGGCTTCACCCCTACGGCGCGAACCGCTATGCGCTCGAGCGCTGGGCCGCCGGGAATATGCGGGACTGCTACATCGTGCGCCTGCCCGCGCTGGTGGGCCGGGGACTCAAAAAAAACGCGGTGTACGACATGATCCACCGCATCCCGTCCATGCTCAAGGCGGAAAAGTTCGACGAGTTGTGCGCCAAGACGCCGCTCGTCGCGCGCTCCTACGCGCTCGACGAGAGCAGCGGATTCTATAAACTGCAGCCTCTCGGCGCCGGGGAGCGCGCCGCGCTGCGCGACTTTTTTGAGCACAACGATTTCAGCGCCCTGAGCTTCACCAGCGGCGCTTCGACCTTCCAGTTCTACGACCTCTCGCTGCTGTGGGGCGACATTCAGGCCCAGCTGCGGCAAGGGGTTCGGCTGCTGAACATCGTCAGCGAGCCCGTCTCGGTCGCGCAGGTCTATCGCGCGGCCTTTGGCGGCGACTATCCGAAAACCGCGGCGGCCGAGGTGCATTATGACATACAGACCGCGCACGCCTCGCTGTTTGACCGGCCCGCCGGGCGCTATGGCTATGCAGGCGAGGAGATGCTGCGGCGCATCCGGGACGGCGTCGCGGCGGGCGCATTTTCGGTGAAATGAGGTTTTAAAGCATGAAGCTGAGCTTTTCCAATATCGCGTGGACGGCCGGGCAGGACGAGGCGATATACGCCGCCCTCGCCGCGCGCGGCTTCTCGGGCATCGAGATCGCGCCGACCCGCCTGTTCGCGCAGGAGCCCTATGCGCACACCGGCGAAGCGGCCGCGTTCGCGGAGCGCCTGCGCGCGCAATACCGTCTGGAAATCCCGAGTATGCAGTCGATCTGGTTTGGGCGCGCCGAACGCGTTTTCGGCACGCAGGAGGAGCGCGCGGTGCTGCTCGATTACACCCGGCAAGCCATCGATTTCGCCCGCGCGCTCGGCTGCCGCAACCTCGTGTTCGGCTGCCCCAAAAACCGCGAAAAGCCACAGGGCGCGGACGAGCAGACCGCGCTCGATTTTTTCCGCGCCGCCGGGCGCTACGCCGCGCAGAACGGCTGCATTTTTG
>CAZKRQ010000023.1:0-11794 GCA_964555125.1 uncultured Oscillospiraceae bacterium | reverse complement strand
ATTCTCCATGCCTTTCTCATAGAACCGGCAACCGCACCTTCCGTTTTCCTTCACCGCGTATAAAGCGGCGTCCGCTCTGTTATACAGGTCGTCCGTAAAACCCTTCTCCGAAAACGCGCCGCCCACGCTTAAGGATACCTGCGGAAGCCCGTCGTCCGGGTGCATCAGCGAATCGTTCATCTCTTCGATTTTTTTCATGATCACCGCGCTCATATCCTCTGTCATGCCGGTCAGAAGCACTGCGAATTCGTCTCCGCCGATCCGCGCCGGGTAATCTGTGGCACGGAACTTGTTCTTCAGCAAATCCGCCACCTTCTTCAGCACCTGATCGCCGATCTCATGGCCGAAACCGTCGTTGATCAGCTTGAATTTATCCACGTCGATAATCAAGAGGCCCAGTGCCCTGCCCATGATTTGGGGCATACTCTTCAGCTGTTCAAAGCCTCCCCGGTTTATAATGCCGGTCAGCGGGTCGTGCTCCGCGCGGTAGCGCAGCATGGCTTCATTGGCGTTTTTGAGCTCAAAAATATCATTATAGGTGAGCGCCAGATATTTAAACTCATAAGAGCCGACGATTTCCATCATTTTTTCTTTTTCGATGCAGTTCACATAAACCCGAAGCGGCTTGATAATCAGCAGGATAATCAGCAGAAACGTCGCAACGGTCTCCACAAAAAGTATGCTGATCAGCCTGCGCTGCCTGGCCATCGCGGACTCCAACGCATCGGCATTCCGCAGCATTTTCTCATGCGTCGCCTCATGCATACTCTCCATGGAGCTTTCCACACTGCGCAATATCTGTGTTCTGGCTTCCTGATAGGCGCTCCCAAAGACGATCTCTCTCGCCTTTTGGATCATCTCATCTGCGCTCAGCGCCTGATCCCCGTCGGCCAGAGGCACTTCACGCACCTCCGGCGGCAGGCTCTCTTCAGGATACGCCTGCGCCTGCGAGATCAGCCTCATGGCATAAATCTCGTCGCGCATCAAGTCGTTGGATTGTTGGAGCGCCTCCACCAGGTACTCATACGCCCTGTCTCCTTCATATGCTTCCCTCAGATGATCCAGCGCCGCCTCTCTGCGCTTATTCTCATTCACCTCGACAAAATAGCGCTCCATATATTCCGGCTCCAACGTCACCGCATAGAGCCGCACCTGCTCTGTCAGATAAGCGGAGCCTTCTGTCAGAGACGCCTCGTTTTCTCCAAAGGCGATATATTCGTCCATGGAGTTATGCACATCGTTGTATTGCCTCGAGACACGGATGGTTGCCGAGATCAACAGAATATACAGCACGCAGGATATGAGAATCATAACCATATTCACCGTGCTGATCCGAACGCCCCTGACCTGTTTTTTGTCCTTTTGCATTCATAACATTCCATTCATCAGGTTTTTGAAACCCGCAGATTTTATGCCTTTTCCTCTCAGGATCAGACAAAATATTCATTTTTATTATATACTGCTTCCGAAGCAAATTCAATAAAATTCACCCTGCGCCGTTATTTCCGGCAAAGAAGCCGGGACTTTTTCACGACTGGAGACACAAAACAGGAGCGACCCGGCCCGCTTTGGCCTCAATCGCTCCTGTTTCCTTTCGCCGCGCCCGTGCGGCCTTTTCTGCAATCGCTTCGGCGCTCTCTATTTTCCGCCGTCAAGCGGCTCGCCCGCCACGCCGCGAATCAGATCGATCACGTCGTCCTTGATCTCCGGCGCCTTCATATCCGGCCGGGCGATGAAAAAGCCCTGAAGCAACGAGACGCCGAGCTGCACCAGCGTCCGCAGCTCGTCAAACGTTTCGATGCCGTCGGCGAGCACCTGCATCCCCATTGCCTTCGCGTAGGTGATGATCCCGCCGATCAGCTGCTTGCGGTTTTCATCCTTGTCAATGTCGTGAATCAGCGAAACGTCGATTTTGATAATATTCGGCTCGCAGGAGAGCAGCTTGAGCTCGGAGTTGTAACCGGCGCCAAAATCGTCGAGCGCGATCATGCCGCCCCATTGGCGAACCATCGCGAGCTTTTCCCTGTACTGGCTCTCGCTTTGCTGCTCGCTCTCCGTAACCTCGAGCACAACGCGGGGCAGAAGATGGGGATATTCCTCCTTAAGCCGCGCCTGTATCGCGGCGGGTAGCACATGACTCGAGGTCGAATTGATAAACACGCGCGCCGACGCGCCGATCCTCCCGTTGCGGCATTGGATGTCAAAGGTGCGCAGCGCATTTTCCCATGTCAGGCGCTCGATATGCTGCATTTTAGACTGCTCTTTTGCGAGCCGCAGCACTTCGGCCGGGGTGCTGAATTCCCGCATTTGCGGCCGCATCAGCATTTCATAGCCGTAGATCTCGCCGCTTGTGTCCACAATCGGCTGCAAAGCGTATTTTACGAGCTCCTCCTCAATCAGGCGGTTGAGCGCCTCCGAGCCGTCGATGAGAATCGCGTCGGCCTGATAGGTTTCGGGGTCGAACTCCGCGAGCTCTCCCTTGGTGCTGCGCTTGACGCTGTACATGGCAAAATCGGCGTAGCGAGCCAGCTCGTCGGGCGTCCTCGCGTCGTCGGGATACCACGCGATGCCGCCCGAGGCGCGGATCTTGTGCGTCTCGCCGGTCGGCAGCTCCAGCTCGGCGCTCTGGATCTGCCGCCAGACACTGTGGATGATCTCGCGCGCCTCCTCCTTGGAGTTAAACCCATAGAGCAGCACGTTGAATTCATCGCCCGAGCGCCGCGAGACAACGCCCTTATACTGCTCAAACAGGTGAATCTGAGCGGAAAACGTCTGGATATAGCGGTCGCCGCAGTCGTGCCCATATTTGTCGTTCAGATATTTGAGATTATCGAGGTCGAGCATAATGACCGCCGCGGTTTTCAGCTTCTCGGCGTGATCTTCAAACAGCTCCTCCATTTTGCGCTGGAACGCGCGGCGGTTGAGCGTGTTCGTGAGGGTGTCATAATCGCGCTCGTATTCGATCTTGCGCTTGCGCACAATGTCGTCGGTCACGTCGAGGATCACACCCAACACCAGATCGCCGTCGTTGCGCAGATTAACCTGCACCCAGCTCGGGCTCTCCTCGCCCTCGCGCTGAATCTGATAGACCCTCGCCTCCTCGTCGTAGATATGCCGGTGAAAATCCTGAAACAGCGCGCGCATCTCCGCGCCGGTATAATGCATTTTTTCAGGGTTCCAGCCCTTCCACCCCATCACGGAGAACAGATTTTCGCTGCAAAAAGCGAGGTCGGTCGATTTTTGATATTCAAAGACGCCCAGCGCGATCTGGGCCATCGTGATGATCTTGGAAATGCGCGAGGAGGATTCGGCAACCGATTGGCTGAGCTGCTCAATCGACGCGCTCAGCTCGTCGATCTCCAGTATTTTTGTGCGGCTGAGCAAAATCGCCTTATCCGGGTTGCTGTTTTTGAGCTCCCCCGCCAGGCTCGAAATCGGCTTTGTGATGCTGCGGCTGGCGAACACGGCGGCGAGAAGCCCGAGGCCGAGCATCAACACGCCGCACAGCAAAAGCATATTCCGAAACTGCGTTGAAAAGCCGAGCAGCGACTCATGCGGGGCGATCGCAATCAGCGCCCACTGCTGATTTTCAAAGGGCGTATTTCGATCATACAGGCCCAGCGGCTGCACGCTCGCCAACAGCTCGGCATCCCCGCCCTTCTCCGCCGAAACGCGCACCAGCCCACCGTAATCCGACGCCTCGCAGCGCAGCGTTCGTTCGCCGGAAAAATAGGAGCGATAAGCCGAGCCGTTTGCGCAGGCAACGCGATAGGTCGCGCCGCCGTCCTCGGTATAGCCGAGAACATAGACCCCCTGCTTGTCGTCGGCGATCTCGTCATAGGCCAGCATACGCGCGAGATAGGCCGTCGCAATGTCGACGCCCAACACACCGTAGACCGCGCCGTTCTCGCCGACGACCGGCATCGAATAGGTGATGATCTCGACATCCGAGGTCTCGCCCGCGAAATGGAAGCTGTCGCTCCAATAGCCGAAATAACGGCTGGCGACACGGCTCGCCTGTTGGGCGCTGCGCAGCGGATTAAAATAAAACGCGGCGGTGGGGTCCTGCTCATCCTCAAAGACGCAGGCGGTTTCCCAAAAGCTCGCCAGCGAGAGATCCAGCGAGCGCGCAAGAGACGGCAGACCGCGCATCAGCGCCAGATCGGTGTTATTTGATGTGTTGCTTTCCGGGTCCGCGTCCCGCACGTAGATCGCCGCGCGCGACGCCGGATCTCCGTTGACGCCGGCGCCGTTGAGCACAAGAAAGATGCCGGTCGTCTGTTTCAGGCGCAATATCTCGATCAGGCGCGGCGCGAGGCTCTCCAGGATCGCGGCGTTGAGCTCCCAGTCCTCGCGCATATCCGCCGCCGTGTTGCCCCCCGCCAGCAGCTGCGCCTCAATCGCCGCGGCGAGCTCTCTTTCCTCGTCCGCCAGATTCGACCAGCGGCTGAGCATCTCGTTGAGAAGGTAATTTTTGCGGTTAGACGCCTTTTCCTCAAACATCTCGATGGCGTTGCGCCGCACGCGGTCAAGAACGCCGGTATAGCGCAGCACGGCGCCGAACATCGCCGTCAGCAAAACGATCAGGAGAAGCAACGGCAGTAAAACGCGCCAGTAAATGGTTCTCAGCCGCCTCTTACTCTTCACGTATGCCCCTCCTTCCCGCCTGAATTTCGTCTCTCACGCGCAGCCGCGCCGGTCATTTTTTCTTTTGGCAGAGAGCATCCCCGCTCTCCCTCAGACAGAGCGGCGCAGTCCCCCCGCGCAGCCCCATGCGTTTGACAGCGCCGTAACAGGCGCGCTCACGCGCAGCCTCAGGCCACGCCGTTGAGCGCCTCGGTGAACGAGCGCAGCCACTCGTCGAAGTGCTCGTCCGTCGTAAACTGCGCCGCCGCCTGCGCGCGGGGCATCCCCGAGGCGACAAGCTCCTCGATCAGCGCCAGGTCCGCGCTCACTTGGTCAAACATGGAGTACTCCACGACCTTGCGCGCGCTGTAGCCGTTTTCAAACGCCTTGTTTGTATACAGCGTGTAGTCGTTCATCATCTGCGCGCCGACGTTGAGGGTGTCGCGCATGACGCTCGAAACCGCCTGCTCGGCGCCGTCGATCGCCTCGTTGATCGCCCCCGCGTCGTTGGAGGCCGTCTTGACCGGCAGATACCCGCTCGCGATCGAAAACGCGATGTTGTTCTGCGCGAGGGTGAACCATTTCAAAAACTCGATGCAGGCCGTCTCGGTCTTCTCGTCGCTGGAGGTGATGACCATCCCCGCGCCCTGCTGCACGGCATACGGGGCGGTTCCCTCAAAGTTGGGCAGCGCGAACAGCTCCGTCTCGATGGGATAGGTCGTGCCGTCCTCTCTCGTCACGTCGGAGGGGAAATAAGATGCGCCGCTGGTCGAGCCGACAAGGGCGATAATCGCGCCCGTTTTGGCGTCGTCACTGCGGAATTTTCCGTACGAGCCAAACCAGCCGTTGACATACGGCACATAGAAATTGTCCCAGAGCCGCTTCATGACCTCGCGGTCGATCTGGTAGGTCACAACCCCGTTCTCGACGCTGAAAAGCTCCTTGCCGAGCTGCAGACTGCCGATGATAAAGTAATTCGCATACGCGTCGCGGCCGAAAAACGCTTTGCCGTCGTCCGGCTCCGCCGTCTGCGCGTCGGTCCATTCATAATAGAGCCGGGCCGTTTCGGTGATGCCCTCCCAGGTGGCGAAGGCGTCCTTGCTCGCGCCCGTCGCGTCGGCGAACGGCTGCCAGTCGGTCGAGTTGAGCATGAAAACCTCGGTCGATTTCGCGATGGGGAACAGCTTGATACTTCCGTCGTCCTCAAATTTTCCCTCGTCGAGAAAAGAGGGGATATACTCCGCCTGCTCCTCCTCGCTGAGGTATTTCGTGATGTCGACCGCCAGCCCCATCTGGTCGATGGCGTATGCCGTGTCGGCGTACGCCGCAAAAATCTCGGGCATTTCCTCGGCGCCGACGACGCCGTTCGCCGCGTCGAGCACCTTGTCGGTCAGGCTGTTGACGTCTCCCTGATTCTGCCCCTCCACAATGATGCCGAGCTCGGCGCCGACCGTCTCGTTGAATTCGCGGACGGATTCGTCGAATATGTTCTGCTGAATGCCGTTGTAATAGTGCCAGACCCGGATCGTCACCGGGTTGTTTTTATCCAACACGTTTTTTTGCGCGCAGCCGGGCAAAAGCAGCGCCAACGCCAACACCAGCGCAATCAGCGCCGCCATCGATTTTTTCATACTGAAACCTCTCTCTTTTTTTCCCCCGATTCCGGGTCTATTCTCTCTGCCCTGCCTCCCGCACCTCAGGATGATAACGAATCAAACCGGCGGCAAAACAGTCGAATTCCTTATTCTATATAGAATACCATGAAGTTTTCTTATTTTCAATCACTTTGCGCCGCAAAACGGCAATTCCCGTACCCTCCGCTGAAGAGGGTACGGGAATTGCATACAGGCGCCGCGTCTGAGGCCCGCGACATGGTCTATAAAGCGTCCTTCGGTATATCGCCCACGCGCACCGCCCACTCGAACCACGCGCTGCGCCACTGGTTATAGAATTCCCGTTCCTGCCGCTGTTCAAGCAGGACAGCGGGCTTGCGCCTCTCGTCCTCCTCGGCGTCGAGGGCATATTGCCCGCCGACGTAGTCGCGGCGCTCGCGCTCCGCCTCCCTCGCCTTTTTCAATGCCTTGCGGTATTCGGCGCAGGCCCCGGCGCTCTGAATAACGCCGAGCGCGCAAAGAATCAGGCAGACGATTCGCAGAATCGGGAAAAGCTCGACGCCGAGCCCCTGCTCGCTGCACACCCTGCTTATCACCGACAGCAGCACGGTGAGCGGCTCTTTGATGCCAAAGGCCATATTGGCCGCGATGAGCAGGGCGGCCGCCGCGAGCAAGCCCCCGACGATCAGCCATATCCTGCAATTTTTCCTCTCTTTTGCCGCCTTCTTTTTCAGGCTGTATTCTCTATCCTCCAGCTTGCGCTTCTGGATTTCGGCCTTGCCGATCCAGTGCTTTTCCATGTCGGTCTCCAGCGGCTCGCAGGAATAGGCGGGCTTTTTTCGGCGCACGCTCAGGCCGGCATTGGGCTCAAAGTCGTTGCCGAAGAGGTGAAATTGAAAAGACAGATACTCCACCGAAAAGACATGTCTTCCGCGGGGCTCGGGCCACATGTCGACCCGCCCGTCATGCTCCAGCAGATAGCGCTGCATGACCGAATCGACGGCCCAACGCATCTCTAAAAACCGATCGTTTATTGTTTTACAGGCCGCCTCTATCTGTCTCTTCTGGTTGGAGACTTCGTCGCCCTCTTTAAAAGAGTGCTTATAGGAATAGCCCATATCCGCCTTGTCCTCGGCCTCCTCGACCGCCCTGAAGTAGGTCGCCGCGAAGCCGTCGGGCTCCAGCAGCCCGAGCGCGTACCTCTCCCACGCGTCCGATTTGCCGTGGGGTTCGGGTAATTTCAAGGTTGGAACCTCCATTTTCTCTCCCCCTCTTGAAGATATGTCCTGCGCTCAGTGTAGCGCAGCCGGAGAGAAAAAGCAACACGCGCCGCGCCCGGCCCCCCCCCCGCGGATTCTTCACCCGCAGCCCGCCAGAAAAGCGCGCAGAATGGCGAGGCCGGCTTCGCCGCTCTTTTCGGGATGGAACTGGCAGCCGACCACGTTCCCCTCCTCGTTGGCCGCGACGGCGCAGATTTCGCGGCCGCCGTAAAGGGTGTGCGCGAGGGCCGACGAGGCCTTGTCGGGCTTTGCCTCGAACGAGTGTACAAAATAGACCTCCGCGCCGGAAGGGAACCCGTCGAGCACCGTGCCGCGCAGCTGTCGCGCCTCGTTCGGTATCAGCGCGTTCCACCCGATATGCGGCACGCGCTGTTTTCCTCCCCGCGCATCCTCGCCGGGTATGCGCTCCACGCGGCCCGGGATCAGGCCGAGCCCCTCGTGGCGCCCGAACTCAAGGCTCTCGCCGAACAGCATCTGCATCCCGAGGCAGATGCCGAGCAGGGGCGCGCCCTTCGCCGCCTTTTCGCGCAGCAGCTCCGCAAGCCCGAGCGAGCGCAACCCCGCCATACCGTCCGCGAACGCGCCCACGCCGGGCAGGACAAGGTTTTCGGCCCGCTCGATCTCCCCGCGTTCTCCCGTCACGACGACCTGCGCGCCGCAGTGCTCAAGCGCGCGCCGCACGCTCAGCAGGTTCGACAGACCGTAATCGATCACGGTGACCCGTTTCACACTCTCACCTCCACGCCCAGCGCGCGCACCTGCCTCTTGAGCTCGGGCACGGACGTCTTCTCATAATGCAGCACCGACGCCACCGCCACGGCGCAGGCGCCCCGATCCGCCGCGTCCGCGACGTCCCGCGCGCAGCCCACCCCGCCGCAGCAGATCACCGGCACGTCGACCGCGCCGCACACCGCCTCGATCAGCTCCAGATCCATCCCCCGCATCAGGCCCTCCCTGTCGACGCTTGTCAGCAGGATCTCGCCCGCGCCGAGCTCGACGCCGCGCCGGGCCCACTCCACCGCCTCGCGGCCGCTGTGCTCCCGCCCGTTGTCGTAATAGCACTCATAGTTGCCGCCCGGCGTGCGCTTGGCCTCAAGGCTCAGCACCATGCACTGGCTGCCGAAGGCGCGCGCGACGTCCGAGATAATGCGCTCGTCCTTGATCGCCTGCGTGTTGACGGCGACCTTGTCCGCGCCCATGGAGAGGATCGCGCGCACATCGTCGGTCGAGCGCAGGCCCCCGCCCACCGTGATGGGGATAAACACCTCGTCGGTTGTGCGGCGCACAAGCTCGCCGAGGCTGTTGCGGTTGTAGAGGCTCGCGACAATATCCATATACAGCAGCTCGTCGATGCCCGCTTCATAATACTTTCTCGCGAATGCATTCGGATCGCCGATTTTGCGAAGCCCCTCGAGCTGTATCCCCTTGACGAGGTAGTTGTTCTTGACATCGAGCCGGGCGATCAGCCGGATTTTCCCGCTCATTTTCCGCGCCCCCCGTCAGTCAAACACGGTGTGGCGCAGCTTCCAGACGCCGTGCTCGCGTTTCCAGAGATGAGGAGAGCGGAACCGGTCGGTGAGATGCTCGAAATAGTCGCGGTCCATCAGCGGCTGCTCGAAGCAGCGGCACGCTTCGGGAAAGTTCTTTTCGTCGATCGAGAGATAGCGGAAGATCTCGTCGGCAAAACGCTCGGGATACTCGCCGTCAAATTTCCTGACAAGCGCGACGCCCTCCTCGCGGGTGATCTCTTCGTTGCGGATCTCCTGCGCCGCGTCGTAGGTCGCGCGGCCGACGCCGAATTTGATCCAGGTCGTGTAATAGAAAAAATCGTCGACCTTGTCGTCGATCGAGTTGTATTTTGAGTAGGTGCCGACCGTGCGCTCGGGGCTGGGCTTGAAATCCGAGTGCTCCACGCTGTAGTAATACGCGCCCTGCGGGTGCCACGGCAGATAATAGCCGAGATAATGCACCTCGACGCTGTGGCGCTCGAGCTCGGCCTCGGTCGGCGGCAGATAGATCGCGAGGTCGGCGGGGTCGACCCGAAAATCCTCCTCGAGCTGCTGCACCGACACGCCGCCCAGAAACAGCTTTTCCTTGCCGTTGACCGCATAAAACCGGCTGTCGCGCCGCGCGCTCTCATTGTCCGCGATCGGGTTGCCGTATTCGGCCTCGTTTTCGCCGTAAAAGACGAGCGGGATATGGAACATCGCCGCCATTTTGGGCGCGAGCTGCTTCTGCCCTAAGATAAAGGGCTGAAACGGGTGAAACAGGTTTTCGGTCGCCAGCCGGGTCAACAGGCGGTGGGTGCGCCCGTTCGGCGTGCAGAGATAGTTGTCAAACCCGGCGTGGATCCACGACTGAAAATTGTCCCATCCCCACGGCGTGTAGATGTGCGGCGCCCAGGTGCAGGTCAGCGGATGCATCCCGTATTTATATTTGAGCACGTGGCTGGCGTAAAAGCTGTCCTTGCCGCCGCTGCCCGGAACAAGGCAGTCATAGCTGCCGTCGGTCTTGCGGAATCGGTCGCACAGCTCGATGAGCTCCTTTTCCCGCAGGCTCCAGTCGATTTTTCCGTTTTTCTTTTGCAGATTGGCCTTGCAGGCGTCGCATATGCCGTCCTCGTCGATGTGCATACTCTCTTTTTTAGAGCGGATGGTGTGCTCGAATTCCTGGCAGGAATTCGGCTTCTGGTTGCTCATCACACACAGCTTGCAGAATTTCACCTCGCGCGGCAGCCCGTATTTGGCCTCGGGCGCGGCGCAGTCGGGCGCGAATCCGGCCTCATCGACCGGGATATATCGTTTGACAGGCTCCATAAAAACACAACTCCTTTGTTGCTTTCTGTTTGCAAAAAATAAAAAAGGCGCTGACCGAGAGAGGGTCTTCTCTTTCGGTCGGCGCCTTTGCCAACAAAATGATTATAGCACAGACATGTCGAAAATTCAATATTCCCCGGCGGGACTCAGTCGCTTTGCTTCTTCTCCTCGTTTTCCTGCGGCTGTCCGGCTTTTTTCTTTTTCTTTGCGCGCTTCTTCGCGGGCTTTTTCTCCGCAGGCTCTTTTTCCTGCGGCGCGGCGTCCTCCGATTCGATTTCACCCTCCGGCTCCCGCTCGACATCCGACGGCTTCTGCGCCTCGTCCTCCGCCGCAGCCTCGTCCTCCTGCGGCGATTCCTCCGGTTCGTCCTGCTCCTGCGGAGCATCCGTGCCCGGCTCCTGCTCCTCCGCCTGTTCCCCGCTCTCCTGCGGTTCGTCTGTCGCCTCGTCGGGCTCCTCCTCGCTCTCCTCCGTCCGCTCGCCGCTCTTTTTGCCCGCTCGCGACGCGCGCAGCTCCGCCAGGGCGGCGAGCTCGTCGGCGCAGACCTGCGTTCTGCCGTAGGGCTTGAGATACTCGGGATCCTTTTTCCTGCGGATGCGGGCGCGGATCAGTAGAATCACGAGAATGGACACAAACGCGCCGATCACCGCGAGCAGCTGTGAGATGCGCACATTGCCCCAATAGAGGCTGTCGGTGCGCAGGCCCTCGATGAACG
Organism: uncultured Oscillospiraceae bacterium; assembly: GCA_964555125.1. Classification (GTDB taxonomy): domain Bacteria; phylum Bacillota; class Clostridia; order Oscillospirales; family Ruminococcaceae; genus CAZKRQ01. The sequence goes on along the minus strand of CAZKRQ010000023.1, from coordinate 744 downwards.
CGCGGCCAAACCCGTTCCACGCAAAGTACATCAGCGCGATTTCGCCGTCGAACCGGCGCTTTTTGACAAAGCGGCTGAGCACAATGAAGCCGAGCAGACACCACAGCGACTCATACAGAAACGTCGGGTGCACCGGCATGGCCGGGTCAACAAAGATACCCCGCCCCGCGAGCTCCTCGCTGTGCGCCGTGAGATAGCGCGCGACGGTGTCGCTCGTCATGCCCCACGGCAGCGACGTGTTGACGCCAAACGCCTCCTGATTGACAAAATTGCCCCAACGGCCGATGCCCTGGCCGATCAGGAAGCCGATGGACGCGACATCCACCATCGGCAGCAGCTTGACCTTGCGCACCTTGCAGGTGACGACCGCCGAGAGCAGCGCGCCGATCACCATGCCGTAAAAGGCGACGCCGCCCCGACGCATATCGAGGACGTCGGCCAGCGAGGTGAATTCGCCCTCGGCGGCAAAAATGACATAATAAAGGCGCGCGCCGATGATGCCGAAGATCGTGCCGAAGATGATGACGTCGAGCATCCGATCGCTGTCGATGCCGAACTCCCGGGCATGGCGCAGCGCATACCAGACGCCGAGAAGCAGGCCAACGCCGATGAGGATGCCGTACCAGTACACGTCAAAGCCGCCGATTGAAAAGGCGACGCGGTTTAGAGGAAAGCTCCAGCCAAGCTTGGGGAAGCTGACGATCGTACTCATGAGATATACTCCTATTCTTCCAAAGGTAAAAT
>CAZKRQ010000022.1:6354-11845 GCA_964555125.1 uncultured Oscillospiraceae bacterium | reverse complement strand
TCACGCCTACCATGATCTGCATCACGCTGTGCGTCGGGATGCTGAAGGCGAGCGGCGGCCTCGAGCTGATCGCGGCCTTTGTCGAGCCGGTCGTCTCTCTGTTCGGGATCCCAAAAGAGGCCGTGCCTCTCATGCTCATGCGGCCCATCTCGGGCACCGGCGCGCTGAGCATCTTTAAAAGCATTATCGCGGAAAACGGCCCCGACAGCTTTGCCGGCAAGGTCGTCTCGGTGATGCAGGGATCGACCGAAACTACATTCTACACCATGGCGCTCTATTACGGCGTCACACATGTCAAAAAAACAAGGCACACCCTCGGCGCGGCCGTCTGCGGCGACCTGACAGGCTTCATCTTCTCCGCGCTGACCGTCCGGCTGCTTCTTGCGTAATTTGTTTCGCTTCTTGCATTTTACCAGAATTTCAGAAAAATGCAACTGTTATTTTGCCAGCCAGAGGAAAATATTTTCCCCGTCCTTAAAGGTTGAGATCCCCTCATATCCGTTCGCGAGACAACGGCTGATGTTATAGACGTCGGAGGAGGGAAACCGCTCATAATACGTATACAGCCTCGGGTTATTGTGGGTATGGCAGAGGATATAGCGCAGCTTGCAGCCGTATTTTTGCCGCAACGCGCGGATGCGGAACCCGTTGATCGACATCAGCGTGAGCAGGCTCGCAAGATTTCTGGGCGAAACCGTCGCGAGCAGCGCGCTCGCGCCAAAGCTGTGGGCGGCTCTCGCGACGCTCACCAGCGCCAGCTCCCGCGCAATGCCGTTGCCCCGAAAAAACGGGGACACAAAGTAGCATTCCAGCGTCGCACACGACGCGAATTGTTCATCGTCGAGCCCGGCATCCCCGGCGGTAATATCACCGAGCGCCGACGGCAGAATCGCCGCGGCCCCGCACAGCGTCCCCTGCGCAAACATACCCTGCACCTCGCCCCTGCGCAGCAGCAGGAGAAACTCGTCGCGCGAGGTCGGCACATACAGCGACGCGTCCTCAAGCGCGCCCACCGCCGCGCCCTGCAGGCGCAGCAGCTCGTCGAGGTCACTCTCATATAGCCGGCGCACCGTTGTCTTGAGCACCTCGCCCGTCAACTGATTCTTTACATATGGTTTCATAAAAGCGCCCCCCAAAATTGCAGCGGTAAAATGGTTAAAAAAGCATCCGCGGGGCCCGCGAGGCGGGGCCGCCGTTCGATCAGGACAGAATACAGTTGCCGCCGGCAACGTAGATGCGGCGCGCGCCCGCGGCGGTAAAGAGCGCGCCGTCACACCGGCAACAGGGGATCCCACAGAGCCTGGCGAAGGCCTCCGCCGTTTGAGCGCGTTCCCCGCTCTGCCCGACAAAGACGGCCTCATCCCCTGCCCTTGTTTCGGGCGCGCCGGTGAGATCGACGAGCAGGTGCCCCATACACGGGCTGCCGATTACCGGGGCCACGCAGCCCCGCACCAGAACCTGCAGCTTTCGCGCGCCGCACAGCGCGGGCAGCTGCCCATATCCCGCCGCGACAAGGCCGACGCGCTCAATGCGCGCCGCGTCAACGCAGCGGTCATAAAAGGAGATGTTTTCCCCGCCGGCAAAAACGCGGCGAATCGGCGCGGAAAGGGAGAGCACTGGGCGCAGAGGGCCGAGGCGTTGCCCTTCGCGCGAGGGCAGGCCATACAATGCGGTTCCGATCCGGCAGGCGTCGAATCGGAGCGCTTTGCTGTGATAAGAGGCGCTTGTCGCGATGTGCAGCAGCGCGCCGGGAAACCGCGCCTTGACCGCCCGCTCTATTTCGCGAAACCTTTGCGCTGTCTCCCGCTCACCGCCCACGCGATAAAGCGACGGCACATGCGCAAACACGCCGTAAAGCTGTAGGGAGTCGGCGCGCTCAAGCAGGCGCAGCGCGTCGGGCAGCTGCGCGCAGGGCATCCCGATTCCGCCGCCTGTCAGGTCGAGGCGAAGCTGGACACGCACCCTGCTGTTTATATATATGTTCGCGAGCGCGGACAATATTTCCAGACTGTCGGCGGGAAGAATCACGCCGCAATGCTTTCTCCCCAGTTCACCGACGCTGATCGGGTCCAGCACCATAATGTCATCCGAAACGCCCGCGTCAAGCAGGTCGCGCGCCTCATGCAGAGCCGAAACGGCAAAGGCCGCGACGCTGCCGGTCAGCGCGCGCGCACATTCGACGGCGCCGTGCGAATAGGCGTCGTGCTTCACGACGGCGATGACCGGAACGCCGGATTGCTCCCGTAGCCGGCGCAGGTTGCCCTTGAGCGTATCGATGTTGACGGTCGAAAACAGCAAACCGTTCACCTTCCCTTCGGCCTATCGTATGCAGAAGGCGGCAAAGCGGTGCATAAGGGTTGTCAAGCCGTCGAGGATACGGTATACTACATAGCGTCAGGCGCTTTTGCCCGGTCTCACACAGCGCCTCTGACGGGGAACAAAGCTTCGGCTTTAGCGGCGGTTCCATAAGAAAACGAAGCGGCACCATCTGGCGCAAAAAGCGCAGCTGCGGCGTTCTCAAGCCTTGCATTCCACCAAGGAGTGCGGCGGCTTTCGGCCCTATGCCCTGAACGCCCTTGCTCTTAACGCCCTTGCTCTTAACGCCCTTGACCTTTATCCCGAAAAGTCCGCCCTTGACTTTTCGGGAAGAGGAGGAGCAAGGGAGCAAGGCGACGTTTTCCCGATCAGGGGAAACGGAGCCAAGCGGACTTTGCGACGACGAAGCGGTGCGCGCGACGACGAGCGACGACGCGGTTGCCCGGCCGGTAGCAAGCAAATTTTTGGGGAATGCAACAATTTTGTTCGCTGAGCCCTCTTTATTTATTGAGAGGGCGCTGAGGTCTGCCATGGAAAAAACGGAGATAACGGCGCTCGTCAAAAGAGCCCAGGCCCGGGACAGCGAGGCGTTCGCTTCGCTCTACTCGGAATATTACAGGGCCCTGTATAAAACGGCCTTTTATATTCTCGGCAACGAGCAGGACGCCGAGGACACCGTCATGGAGACGGTCACCGACGTCTACACGGGCATCGGCAAGCTGCGCGCGCCCGAGGCGTTTGAGGGCTGGCTGTTTAAGATCCTCTATAACAAGGCGCGCCGCAAGCGGGGCACGCTGGCTTTCAGGGCGACCCTCGCGCTGGAGGAGCAGCTGGAGGCCCCGGGCCGCGACGCCGGACAGATCGGCGTCAGCGTCGACCTCATGCGCGCGCTTGCGACCCTCTCGCGCACCGAGCGCGCCATACTGGTTCTGGCGATCTGCGAGGGGCGCTCATCGGCCGAGATTGGCGGCATTCTGGGGCTCAATCCCAACACCGTTCGGTCAAAACAAATGCGCGCGCTCGCCAAGCTGCGCGCGATTTTGGAAAAGGAGTGAGGCGGCTATGCGTGAAAACGAACAACACGACCGCGAATTTGAGCGCCGGTTGAAAGCGCTGTTCGCCGACATCGAGCCGCCGCAGGCCTTAAACCCGGAACAGGTTCTGCCGCAGCTGCGCGTCCGGTCGGCGCGGAAGCTGCGCGTCAGAAAGGCCGTGGCCTTCGCGGCCGCCTTCACAATCGTCATCGCGCTCAGCGGCTTCTCCTATGCCGCCCTGCGCGGGCGCGCAGATCCTGACGCCGCCGCACCCTCCGCGGCCTCCTATGGGCCGGAAGCCCTGCAACGCGAGGCAGTCGGTGATTCCGAGGCGGGCGCCGACGGGGAGATCGCCCTGGAGGATCGCGCGCTGGAGGCCCAGAACGCCGCCTGCGACCCACAGGCCGGCGCGAAACAGCTGGCGGAGCAAACAACCTCCGGCCCTCTCTATGACGACTGTCTCGCGGGCTGCGACGGGGATCACCACCTGCCCGAATGCCCGCATTACGGGGAGGACGGCAGATGAAAAAGCTTCTTTTATCCCTGTTTTTATTCGCCGCGGCGGCTGCGAGCGCCCTTCTCGTGAAAGACGCTATCGACCGGCGGCACCCCGATTACGCGGTCGCAAAGCTGACGGTGACGGCCGACTCGGTCGAGGTGCCGGTTCTGGCCGCGGAATATGAGTGGCGCTTCGCCTTCGGCAACACGGCGACGCGTCAATCCCCCAGCATCGCCGAGCTCGGCCTTACGCCCATGCCGCTGTTGGGCGGCGAGCAGCTCGAATTGTCCTTCTCCCAGCCGGTGAAATCCATGACGGTCGAGCGGAGCGGCAACTATGACTATTCGTTCTCCGTTGCCGACGGCGCGCTGGCCGCGCCCTATGAAAGCGGCGGCTATATTTACCGCATTACCGCCGATTTCGACAGCGGCAGCGCGGTCTATTATTTTTATATCGTGATTCAATAACTGTCTGCGCGCGGGGAGATTCGGTCGAATCCTCCGCGCGCCGCGCTTTTCCCCGCCGGGTACCCCTATTGCGCGACCTGCATATAATGACGTGAACAACCAAAATGGGGGTATTGATATGCAAACAGGATTGTTGCGCGCGGAAATCTCGACCGGCTATGAGGCGCTTCCGATCATCGCGCTGGTCACTATACGCTTTTCCGATTGCTCCAGTCAGGTCTATGCGACCGACGCCTCGGGCGTCACGCCGGATATTCCGATCGAGGCGCCCGACCCGTCGGAATCGCTCGACCCGGTGTGCGAGGAGCTTCCTTATACCACAGTGGACGTCGAGGTCGTCGCGCAGAGCTATCGCAAGGCGCGGATTCGGGGCGTGCAGGTGTTCGCCGGCCAAACCGCGCTCGTTCAGGTCAGTATGGAGCCGGCGCTCATCGGCCCGCTTGAGTCGGGCAGCGACGGTGCCGTGATCTATGACATCCCGCCCAACCGCGTAGACGCCGGCGCGGGCCACGATCTGCCCGAGGAGGGGACCGTCTCGCAGGTGCTCGACTCGGTCGTCATCCCCGAGTATATCACCGTGCATCTGGGGGCGCCGACGGCAAGCGCCGCCAATGTCACCGTCTCTTTTCCCAACTATATCAAGAACGTTTGCTGCTCCGAGATCTATCCCACCTGGCCCGAAAACGCGCTGCGGGCAAACATCTATTGCCAGATCTCCCTCGTGCTCAACCGCGTCTACACCGAATGGTATCGCTCGCGGGGCTATAACTTCGACATCACCAACTCGACAAGCTATGACCAGTACTACGTGCACGGGCGAAATATCTTTGAAAATATCAGCGAGATCGTCGACGGCATCTTCACAACCTATGCGCGCAAGGCCAACTTCGTCGAGCCGTATTATACCGAATACTGCAACGGCACCACGGCCACCTGCCCCGGCCTCAAGCAGTGGGGCACCGTGACCCTCGCCGAGCAGGGCTATACGCCGCTGGGCATTCTGCGCTACTACTACGGCAACCAGATCAACCTCTATGAGGCCTCGATGGTTTCCGGCGTTCCCTCCTCCTATCCCGGCTACAGCCTGTCCGTCGGCAGCAGGGGCAACGCGGTCGCGACCATCCAGACACAGCTGACCCGCATCCGCCAAAACTATCCCCTGATCCCCTCCGTCG
>CAZKRQ010000022.1:0-6344 GCA_964555125.1 uncultured Oscillospiraceae bacterium | reverse complement strand
GCAATATCGACGGCATCTTTGGCTCCGCGACCCGCGCCGCCGTGCAGAAATTTCAGAGCATCTTCAATTTGACGGCCGACGGCATCGTCGGCAAATCGACCTGGTATAAGCTCAGCTACATTTACGTCGCCGTCAAAAAGCTCGCCGAGCTGACCAGCGAGGGCATTCAGGCGCCCGACGTAGTCTCCCCGACCCCGACCACCGTCATACGCCGCGGCTCGACCGGGGAGGCCGTCTCGCTCGCGCAATATCTGCTCAACACCGCCGCCGACTATTACAGCGTGCTCGCTCCTGTCAGCGTGGACGGGGTGTTCGGCTCCTCCACCGAAAGCGCCGTGCGCCAGTTCCAGTCCCTGCGCGGCATCACCTCGGACGGCGTTGTCGGCACCAACACCTGGCGGCAGCTCTATGAGGTCTATTTCGCCTATATGAACGCGGCGACCCCCGCGCCCAGCTACCCGGGCATTGCGCTGCGCGTCGGCAGCACCGGCTCCGACGTCGCCGCCATGCAGCGCTATCTCAGCGTGATCGGCCAGTATTTCACCAGCATTCCGCAGCTGACTATCGACGGCATCTTCGGCAGCGCGACCGACACGGCGGTGCGCCGTTTTCAGACCCTGTTCGGCCTGACTGTCGACGGCGTAATCGGGCAGAACACCTGGTCGCGCATCGTTGAGGTTTATCGCGCGCTGGTCAACGCGTAAATTTTGATGAAAATCTCATAAAATTTTTATGTTTTTTTCATGCTTGGCCGTTATAATAAAAACGGGCCGCAGGGTTGAAGTTTTTTCGCCCTGCGGCTCGTTTGATGAATAAAGGGTTTAAAAAACGCATTTGCGTTTTTTTCGTGGCGGGCCGGGCCGCCACGGCGTCGTTTCGCAGGCGCCCGAGAGCTCGTTCCTTCGGGAATACTTTCGCTGAGCCCATTAGAAAAAAGATCGAAAAAGGACAGAGAAGGCCCATGAAGCAATTGACAGGTGGTTTGTTCAACGATTCGTTCCCCCCAACCATCGACGGCGTCGCCAATGTGACCGAAAACTATGCGCGCATCATCGAGCGGGATTATGGCCACGCGATCGTTGCCACGCCGTTTTACCCAAACGTGACCGACGAGTATCCCTTCGAGGTGCTGCGCTATCCGAGCGCCTATATCAAAAACGAATACGGCTATCGGGCCGGCTACCCCTTTGACCCGGGCGTGCTGGGCGAGCTCGAGCACAGGGGTATCGATCTCATCCACGCGCACTGCCCCGTCATTTCCGCCGTGCTTGGGCGGGTGCTGCGCCGCTCGACCAATGTGCCGCTCGTCTTCACCTATCACACAAAATACAACATCGATATCGACAACCTCCTCTCCTCCGAGGCGCTGCGCAAGGCCGCCGTCCGCTTTCTCGTCAACAACATCAACGCGTGCGACGAGGTCTGGGCCGTTTCGGAGGGCGCGGGCCGGAATCTCGTCAGCCTCGGCTATGAGGGCGACTATCTCGTGATGCGCAACGGAACGGATTTTGAAAAAAGCCGCGCCGGCGACGACGCCGTGCAGGCCCTGCGCGAGGAATACCGCCTGCCGCCCGAGCTGCCGGTCTTTCTCTTCGTCGGGCGCATGATGTGGTATAAGGGCGTCAAGCTCTCGCTCGACGGCCTGCGCCACATCAAGGAGGAGGGCAGGTCGTTTCGGTTCGTCCTCGTCGGGGACGGCGCGGACCGCGAGGAGATAGAGCGCTATGTCGACAAAACCGGCCTGCGGCAGGAGTGTGTATTCACCGGCGCGGTGCACGACCGCGAAAAGCTGCGCGCCTTCTTCACCCTCGCCGACCTGTTCCTATTCCCCTCGGATTTCGACACCAACGGCATCGTTGTCAGCGAAGCGGCCGCGTGCAGCTGCGCGAGCGTCCTGCTGCGCGGAAGCTGCGCCGCAGAGTGTGTCAGTGACGGCGTAGACGGCCTCGTCATCGACAACACCGTCGACGCCATGGCGGCCGCGCTTCGGTTTGCCTGCGAAAACCGGTCTGCGCTGCGCGTCCTCGGCGAAGCGGCGGCGCAGAACATCTACCTTTCCTGGGACGACGCGGTCAAAAACGCCTATGCGCGATACGAGGTCGTGCTGGACCGGCAGCGCGCCCGCGAAGAGGACGGCATCTCGCGCGAGACGCCGGGCAACACGCCCTCTCTGCTTCTGGACGATTTGCAGCTGACGAGAGAGCAGTTTTATGAATTCCTGTCGACGGCGCGGGAGAAGATGGAGCATCTGCGGGAGCGGGGCAGCGCCTATACCCGCGGCCTGCTGGACGTTTTTTCCGCGCGGCACAACAAAAAGGACGACTGACGGTCTCGCCGCGCCACACCGCGGCATATGTCCTTTTTTCCCACGTTGCACACGCAAAGACTATGACGAGAAAGGCGCACAGGGTGACACGATATGAGCGATCCGATCCAGTTTTCCACACGGGAGGCATTTAGGGAATGGCTTTGCGCGCATTGCCTGACAAGCGGCGGCGTATGGCTTCTATTCGGAAAAAACGGCGGCCCCAAAACGATCACGGCGTCCGAAGCGCTGGAAGAGGCGCTCTGTTTCGGTTGGATCGACGGGCAGATGCAGAGCATGGATGAATACACCTATAAAAAATATTTTTCTCAGCGCCGCGCAAGGAGCAAATGGTCGGAGAAAAACAAGGCGCTGGTCAAAGACCTTGAGGCGCGGGGGCTCATGACCGATTTCGGCCGCGAGAAGATCGAGGAGGCCAAAAGAAACGGCCAGTGGTCCGCGGCGAAGACCCCGGCGGTCACGGACGAGCAGATCGCCCGGCTGACCGCGCTGCTGAAGGATTTTGAGCCCGCGTTCGCGAATTTCCAGGCGATGCCCCCGTCCGTTAAAAAGACCTACACCCGCGCGTATTTCGACGCAAAGACCGACGCCGGACGTGAAAAACGACTCTCCTGGATGGTGAACCGGCTCAATCAAAATCTGAAACCCATGTAAGCGCAGCGCCGCATTGCGAAAGCAGCGCGCAACGCGCTATTCCCAAAAGACAACGCCCGGCGGACAAGCACCTGCTTGCCCGCCGGGCGTTGTTTCCCTTTTTTACAGCGGCCCACCACGGCGACTTTTCCGAGCGCCTCTTCCCAATACGGCAAAGCAGGCAAAACAACACAGCGGCCGCCGTTTTTTGTGTGCTCTCTACTCGTCGTAGACGCTGGCAAATGGGACGCCAAAATAAATCCGTGTTTTGGGGCTCATCAGCTTCGACGCGGATTCGGTGGTGTCTAACTGAATCTCACCCGCCAAAAACCGTTCGCTCAGCTCGTCCAGCTCCCGATAGGTGTAATCGGGCACCTCGCCGCAATGCCCCATGTAATAAGCGGAATATTTTTCGGGAAAATTGTAAATTTTCCGCGTCCCGCCGCGCCATTCTTCGATCCGCTGCTGCGGGGTGAGGCTGTTGTCCGGCAACAGAAGCCGGTAAATCAGCGTATCGCCGACAAACAGCTTTTGGGTCTGAGAGTCGTGCAGGCAGATGCTTCCCTTCGTGTGGCCGGGCGTGCAGAAAGCCGAGACGTCCCGACCGCCCAGATGGAAGCAGAACCCCTCCGGCACATCGCAAAATTCCGGGTCTGCGCCCCGTTTGCGGATCTGGGCGGGGTGCTGGTTGACCGTTCTCCCCTCCGACATCTCAAACATATTGAGCATGAAGTCGACGCGGCTGTCATCCGTGCATTCCTCAATCAGGGGCAGATCGCGGTGGTTGACAAAAATGCGGTCATACTGCCAGATCGCGCCGATATGGTCGAGATGCCCGTGCGTGAGAACGACGTCATAGGGCTTGGTCGCGAGCCCGTCAACAAAGCTCTTCAGATCACCGGCCCCCACGCCGGTGTCGATCAACAGCCCCCGTTCGCTGCCCTCCAGGTAATAAATCGCGTCATAGGCGCACTCCAGAATCAGCCATGTTTTGTCTGCGATCTGTTCAGCGCTGTAGAAATTCGGCATCGTTTTTTTCCTCCCTGTTTTAAAGCTCGAGTGAGTAGACGGCGGCGCGCAGCCGCGGGTGATAGCTGCTCTCATACAGATTGGGCAGCACCTGCTGCACATAAGCCGCGGAAAGCTGCTGCTCCGGGTCCGCCATGAGCCAGGTCCCCGCCGCGCCCGACCATCCGAACTCTCCGACCGAGCCGTTGCTTCCGCCGCGCGCCTTGTCGACCATGGTGCGCACGCCGAGCCCGTATCCATAGCCGCGCGCAAATTCCCAGCCGTTTTCCTGCGCGGCGATGAAGGTCTGCATCTGCTGCGGGCCGAGATGGTTCATGCGCATGAGATCGATCGTGTTCCGGCTCAAAATGCGCACGCCGTCCAGCGCGCCGCCCATCGAGAGCATGGCCGCGAAACGCGAAAAATCCCGCAGGGTAGAGAGCAACCCCGCGCCGCCGCTCTGGAACCTGTGGGCGGGGTCATATGCGTTATCCAGCTCTTCGGAGAGAAGCCGGCGGCCCTGCCCGTCCGGCGCGTGATACTGACGCGCCAGCCGGCCGCGCTTGGCCTCCTCAAGGAAAAAGCCGGTGTCCTCCAGGCCAAGCGGGTCAAGGATCTCCTGTTTGAGATAATCGCCAAACGGCATATCGGCCACAACCTCGATGAGCGCGCCCAGCACGTCGTGGCTATAGCCGTAATGCCACTGGGTCCCGGGGTCAAACAGCAGCGGCGCCTGCGCGACCGCTCTGGAAAATTCGCGCACGGTGTATCCGCCCTGCGCCTCGAGGCCGTCCACAGCCCTTTGCAGATAGAGGTTGGTCTGGCTGTTCTCGCCGCCGGCCATCGCCGTGCCGTAGGTGAGCCCCGACGACATCGTCATCAGATCCCGCACGCAAATCGGCCGCGCGGCCGGCCGGGTGCTGAAGGTTCCGTTATTGGTGAAAAAGCCGACGCGGCTGTCGGAAAACTCGGGCAGATAATCGCGGATGGGGTCGGTCAGCAGAATCCTGCCCTTTTCGTATAGGGTCAGGGCCAACACGTTGGTGAACACCTTGGTGTTGGAAAACAGACGGATGATGTGATCCTCCCGCAGCGGCTCGCCGCTCTCCAGGTCCGCATAGCCGCAGCAGTGTCGAAAGACCTCCTCGCCGCCCTTGCAGACAGAGAGCGCGCAGCCCGCGGGGCCCTCTTCTGCAAACCGCGCAAGCAGGCCGATCAGATCGTCACGGGTGCTCAATAGTATCACTCCTTGTTATTTTGAAAAGGTTTTTGGTTGAAATACGCTTGTCAACACACGCTCTTTGATCGGGGTATCAGGGCTGACAATCCGCTCGAGGATCGCCTCGCCGATCACGTTTCCAAACTCCAAAACAGGCTGCACAATGGTGTCGCAGCTCGCCAGAAAGGCGTTGTAAAACTCATAATCCTTATAGACCAGCAGGTCGATGTCCTGACCGATGGTGATGCCCAGCGAGCTCAGGCGATAGCTCGCCTGCACCGACATCAGGTTGTTGGAGGCGATAATCGCCGTGCACTTCTTTGCGAGCAGCTGGTCGATAGCCTCCGCCGTCTGTGACGAGATGGAGTCTCCGTGCAGGATCAGATCGCCGTCGACCTCGCGGCCGTGCGCCCGCATCGTGTCGCAGAAAGCCGAAAGGCGCTCGCTGGTCGTGCTGATATTGGGCACGCCCGCGATATAGCCGATCTTCTGGTGCCCGCGCGCGATCAGCGCCGCCGTCGCGCTGCGCATCGCCTGATAAGAGGAAATCGTAATACTGTCGTGCTGGCAGCTCTTGAGATAGCGGTCAAAGAATACGCAGGGAAAACGGGGCGGGATAAAGGGTGCAATCGCCGAATAGCTCGCCGCGGACGAGGCGATGATGAGCCCGTCCGTGATGCCCGACGTCAGGTTTTTGAGGTGTGCCTGTTCGATCGAGGCCGTTTCCTTTGTGTTGACAATAATCAGATTTTTGCCCCGGCTGCCGAGGATCTCCTCCACCTGCTGGATGATGGTCGCAAAAAACAGGTTGGAAATATCGGGCACGATAAAGCCGATCATGTCGGTTTTGCCCGTTTTCAGAGTCCTCGCGAAGGCGTTCGGCTTATAGCCCAGCGCCTCAATGGCGGAGAGCACGCGGCCGGTCGTCTCCTGCGCGACAACGCGGGTGTTGTTGATGACGTGCGAAACCGTGGCGGTGGAAACCCCCGCCCGCTTCGCCACATCGGATATTGTGACTGCCATGAATGGAATGCTCCTGAGAATTAAACGTTTAAATCTTCAATTTCATTGTATACCCTCTTTTCGCAAAGGTAAATAGTGCACAAGAGACAAGATTATTTCAAATCTATTGTTGATTTCATGGAATTTACCACGGAC
>CAZKRQ010000021.1:7290-12488 GCA_964555125.1 uncultured Oscillospiraceae bacterium | reverse complement strand
ATCGAACAGCGCGTCATACAGCGGGCGCAGATAGGGGTCGATCTTGTTTTGCAGGTCGCCGGGCAGAAAGCCCAGCTTTTCCCCCGCCTCCACGGCGGGCCGCGTCAAAATAATGCGGCCGACCTCGTGATTTTTGAGAGCGCGCACCGCCATGACCACAGCGAGATAGGTCTTGCCCGTGCCCGCCGGCCCGATGCCGAAGACGACGAAGTTCTTTTCGATCGCGCCGATATATTTCTTTTGCCCCAGCGTTTTGGGCCGGATCGGCTTGCCTCTCGAGGTGATAAAGACGCAATCCGCGCCGAGCGCCGCGAGCGCGCTCTCCTCCCCCGACTTGACCATATTGACGCAGTAATGCACCGTCTGCTCGTCGAGGACGCCCTTGCCGTTCGCAATGCGGAGCATCTCAAGCAATGCGCGCGCGCCCCCCTCCACGTTTTCCGGGTCGCCTGTCACAACCGCGTTGCTGCCGCGGCCCGCGACGCTGACGAGAAATTCGCGTTCCACCAGCCTGATGTTTGCATCCAGATTGCCAAAGACCGCGAGCGCGGTTTCGGGCGTTCCCAAATCCAATTCTTTTTGCGCCATTCCGTTGTCCTTTCCGGCCATGTGGAATCTGCCGCGTTCAGTATAGCACAATTCTGTAAGATTTCCACATATTTTTTTTAATTTTCTATAGAAAACAGCAAATCGTCCAACCAAGGCGATGCCTAAATGCGCTGGTTTGCTTATTTGCACAAAGCGTGCCGGCCTGCGGCGGCCCTCTGTCAAAGTAAAACGGTGTCCATCTGCCGCAAAGGTCAATCCGCTGCGTTCCCGGAGCCTGTTTCCGTTTCCCCCTTGCGGTGCGGCCGCTGCTTTTTGGGGGCCAAACGGGCGTTTTGCCTTCCCTGCCGCATGGCGGCTATTGCGGGGGCTCGGGCGCCTCTCCTCCGGCTTTCTCTATTGCGGCGGCGACTGCTCCGTCGCGGCCCCATAGGGCGCGTATTCCGCGATGTCCTCCAGACAGAGATATTCGACCCGCAGCACCGCGCCTTCCCCGTCGATTGTGAGCTGCGCCGTTCGATTCAGGATCTGCACATCGGCGAAGTTTTGCCGTTCATAAGCCTCTCTCGCTTGCTGCGCGCGCGCCTCGAGTTGCGCGTCGGTGAGTGTTTGCCCGCGCTGCTCCGTTTCGGTGTGCTCGGTCACAATCAGGCTGACCGGCAGCGTCACCGAAAAGAGCCGCAGCGGCCTGCGGTAGGAGGCCGAGTCAGATTGTAAAAAGGTGCTGCCGGGCGAAAAAACAGGATAAACCTCTCCGAACAGCTCGAGCGCATACTCTTTCTGCACCCGGCCGGTCGGCGTTCGGTCCGCCGCGCTGCGCGCGACGGTGAATTCCACCGTCCGGCTCGTCTTGGCCCACACCTGCGCGCGAACGCTCCCCGTCCATGACCCGTGCATCGACTGCGGCGGCGGCACAACCAGCCAATCGCCCTGCCGCACAATATCCCCCGGCCGCACGAGAGCCTCGCCGCTCTCCGCCTCCACCTCGACGATCTGTGCGTCGGCGCCGGCGCGCACCGCCGCGTCGAACGCGCCGACACCCGGCTGCGGGCGCTCGATTTTATCCCAGACAATGACCTCGACGGTGCCGAACATCGGGTTAATTGCCATCCACGAGAGCGCGTCGTTGTCGATCAGCACGCGGTGCACAACGGTATCCGTGTCGATCTCGCTCTGCCGCATCCCCGCGCGCAGGCCGTGCGTCTCGAGGCTCTGCATCAGCACGCTGCCCGACAGCGCCGTGTTGCCGACGATGCGGATCTCCATCACCAGCGAGCCCATCAGATAAATCAGGCCGATCATCAGCGCGAGCCCCAACACGACGCCGGCGGGGTGGCGCATACGGCGAATCGAAAAGGGCAGTCCGCTGCGCTTCACAATATGCATACGGCATTGGCTGCGCCGCCGAAACGCGCGCAGCCGCGCGTAGTCGCGCGCGAGGATCTCGAACAGAACCGCTCCGTCCTCGCTGCGCACATTCCAGACCTCGACGCCCGACTCGAGCGCGAGGTTCAGCAATCTTCCCGTCAGGCCGCCTTCCAGGCGCACCGTTACTACGCCGTTCAGCGTCCGTTCCCATGTAAACAGCTTCACTTTTCCGCCCTTTTGTCAAATGTCAGCGAGCTGATCGCGCCCGTCACGTCCATCGCGGTGCTCGACAGGTTGCCCAGCACCAATCCGCTGCCGAACAGGGACGCGGTGAAATCCCCAAGGTCGAAGGTGATGCGGGTGTCGGAATACTCGAGCAGGCTGCGGCACCCCTCCACGACAAGGGAGCTGCTCCCCGTGAAATGCATCGACGGAATATCCAGAAACGCGTCGACGGGATAATCCATTTGATGCGCAAGCCCCTGCGCAAATCTGCCCGCACTGTGTCTGTGATCTTTTTTCATAACCCGGCCCTCCTTCCCAATATATATATTTTGAACCGCCGGATTTTAGGCATTGTTTTGTGAGAACCGGCAGAGACAGCCGGCAGCCGCCGGACGGCCGGGCCGTCTCCGCGACCGAGGATGCGGCCTCTGCGCCCGAAAGCCGAAATCACCTCGATTCGCCTCTTTGGCCGCGCCCCGTCGCCGGTCTATCTTTATTTTCCATAAAAAGGGGGATTTTATGAACCGGCGCGCCGGATTGCTCTCACTCTGTGTTCTGATTTTTGTCGGGGCGCTCACCTGCTTTCCCTCTATCGGCATCGAGGGCGCAAAAACAGGGATCGCGCTCTGTCTCGAGACCGTATTGCCCTCACTGTTTCCCTATATGCTCGCGTGCGACCTGCTGTTCCGGCTGGTCAGCGGCGCGCGGGGCCTGCCGCGCCAGGCGCCGCTTCTCTGCGCGCTGTTCTTCTCCTTCACCGGCGGCTTTGTGCTCGGCCTGAGCGCGCTCGGCTCCCTGGTCTCGCGCGGCCTGCTGCCGCGCGAGCGCGCCTCGCGGCTGCTGGCGGGCTGCGTCAACGCGGGCCCGGCGTTTTTGATCTCCGGTGTCGGCGTCGGGCTGTTCGGCAGCGCCCAGACGGGCCTGCTGCTCTTTCTCTCGCTCACGCTGGCCTCTCTGGTCTGTCTCGCGCTCTTCGGCCTTTCCGGCAGCGCCGCGAAACAGCCGCCTGCCCGCGAGAGCGCAAAGCGGCCCGCGCAGGCCGAAGCGGGCCGCGGCCTTCTCAGCCTCTCCCTCTCGGCCACGGTGCGCGCGGTCGCGGCGCTGTGCGGGTTCGTCGTGCTGTTCTCCTGCGTCGGCGGCTATCTTCGCGCCCTGCTCGAGGCGATGGGCGCGAGCGAGGCGGCGCGCTGGCTTCCGCTCGCGCTGCTCGAGGTCACGGGCGGTTGTCGTGCCGCCGCCGCGCTGAGCGGCGGCGTCTATTTCGCGGCGGCGGGGGTCAGCCTGTGCTCCGCAAGCATTTTGTTGCAGCTGCGCTCGCTCGCGGGCTCCGCCCTCTCTCTGCGCTGGCTGCTTCTCTCCCGCCCGCTGCACCTCGGCCTGTCCCTCTTCTTTGTCTGGGCGCTGAGCCGCCTTGGCGGCGCCAACCCCGTCTTCTCCCTGCTCGGCGGCGCCGCTTACGAGCCGTTTTCCTTTTCGCCCCTGTTCTCCGCGCTCGCCTTAGGCCTGTGCGCCGCCGCCGTTGCCGGGGAGCGGCTGAAGATTGCAAAACGCGGCCGCCGTGGTATAATAAAGAAAAAAGCCCGGAGGCCCGAATGAAGCGCAGCCTGTTTGACAAAAACATCACGCCCGCATGTGAATACTGCACCAAGGCCGTCCCCACGCAGGACGGCACCATGTTCGAGTGCGTCCGCCACGGCACGGTCTCCCCGTATTTTCGCTGCAACAAATTCCACTACTCGCCCGTGCTTCGCAAGCCCCGCCAGCCGCAAAAGCTGCCGAAATTCAAGCCGGAGGATTTTTCGCTGTAAGCAGGGCTTTTCGCGGCGTGGGGGGCAGAGCCGCCATGACAGAGAACACCGCGCTTTGCGACCGCGCCGTTCTTTTTCTTTGCCCCTCCCGCCGTTCACGCCCGCCGCATACCCGGCCAAACAAAATCATCTGCGCTTTTCGTCGTGAAATCCGGCAGACTGAAAAGCAAGGGAGCTTTCCATGCCGGTTGACATTGAAAAAACGTTTGCGCTGCTATTTGACAAGGACAACAAAATCGCCTATCGGGCCCTGCAGGCGCTGCAAAAGGAAAGCGAAAAACGGATCGTGTTTATCCTTATATGGACCGGCTCGGCGAGATGCTCGACAGCGATCGTTCCTATCTGCGCACGAGGGCGCTTGTGCTGCTGGCCTATAACGCGAAATGGGACAGAGACTATAAAATCGACGAGCTCATAGACCGATATTTAGAGCACGTCACAGACGCCAGGCCGGTCACGGCCCGGCAGTGCATCAAGCTGCTGCCGGTGATCGCAGAGCATAAGCCGGAGTTGAAGAGCGAGATTCTCTCCGCGCTCTACGGGGCGGATATTTCCGTTTACGGCGAGAGTATGCGGCCGTTGATTTATAAAGACATTCAAAATGCATTAAAAGACCTGCAAGGTTTATAGAAACACACCGACGCCGGGGAGCCCGCTATTATAAAATTAAAAATGTTTTGATCGCCGTCAGGGACATGGAAAGGTCGAGGCGATTCTATCACGACCTGTTCGGCCTCGATCTGGTTGCCGACAATGACGGCAAGGTGTTCTAACGGGACGGGCCTGTTCTTCAGGATGATAAAATTCGGAAGAAACCCCTGAATCGGGACGTCATCCCGAAAAGCAACGCCTGCGAGCTGTATTTTGAAGAGCCGGACATCGAGGCGTTCGTCGAAAAGCTGGAAAAAGCATACCCCGGCGTTCACTATGTCCATCGGCTGACGACCCACAGCCGGGGACAAACGGTAACCCGTTTCTACGACCCGGACGGCAATTTGATTGAGGCGGGAACGCCCATGTGACACGGCAAATTTCGTTTTTCTTCGGTCAAAGGGAGACAGGCCAGCGCCTGCCTCCCTTTTCATCGCCATCCAAAAGCAAAAAATGCTTCGTGAAAGCCCAAAAGCAGGGGATACGGCCGGGTTCCTCCGCCCGCCCCTCTCTGGGCGAAACGGCCGGTTTTTACCGCCTCTCCGATTCGCCGAAGCACACCGGCTTTTGCGCCCGGAGCCCGTCCCTATTGGGAAAAAT
>CAZKRQ010000021.1:0-7280 GCA_964555125.1 uncultured Oscillospiraceae bacterium | reverse complement strand
CCTGCGCGCCTTCGTTGAGCTCAAAGCGCCCCTCGCTGTAGCTTCCCTCCAAACGCACCGGCTCGAGCTGCGCGCCCGACTCGGCGCAGACGGCCTCCACGGCCTTTGTCAGGCGCACCAGGCCAGACGGGCTCACGTCTGTGTCCAGCGAGTTGACGTTGCGCTGATAGAGATCGTGGAGCTTGCCGGAGAGCGCCTCGTTCGCGCATCCGCCCAGCGCGGATTGAAGAATAAGCTCGTTCAGCCGCGACCTCTCGGTCTCGATCAGGCTGTTGTATTGCAGCACCATGACGACGTCGTTGCCGTTCATCTGCGTTGTTCCGGCATGCTTGCTGTAGATCATGATGCCCTGCGCGTCATAGACGGCGACGTCGGCGGGCAGCGTGCAGGAAAACTCGCCCAGCCCGTTGACGATGCTGCGCAGCGACGTCGTATCCATGCCGATATAGCCGTCGATCACCACGCCGAGCGTCTCCTGCACGGCGTCGCGCACCCCCTGCGCGCCCCGCGTCGCATGCAGCTCCCGCAGCGTTTTGGGCGATTTATCCGCCAGCGCCACCGTCATGGGCGGCAGGTCGCACAGCGCAATGCGGTACTGTTCGGTGTCGAAGCGCAGCAAAAACGCGCTGACCAGCATCCCGTTGTCGCTTTGCAGCGTGCACAGCAGACTATAGCTTTTTGCGGCGGAGACGGGCACGCGCGGCGCCGGCTCGGATACCGGCGCGACCTGCTCTTCCTCCTCTGCGCGCTGGGGCAGCATCGTCTCCCCCAGGGAGCTGAACAGCACCGCACCGGCGTACAGCGGGACCAAAAACACCATCGCGATGAGAAAGCCCTTGCAAAAATCCGAGACGGCATTTTTTCGCCTCTCTCGACGATTCATTCAAAACACACCTTTCCTGCGTCTGAATCGGGCACATGCGCGCCCTCTCTGCGCTGAGTGTTGACGCAATCAAGGAAAAAAATACAGCCGGGTGAAATGCCCGCTGTTTCAAATTCGTTTCAATCATGTATAATACAATCAACGAGTTTTCACACTATCGCAAAAGGGGTGCTCTGATTTGAAACCGATTCACCGTCTTGTGGGCGCGCTGTGCGCGGTCGCGGCCGCGCTTGGCTGCTGCGGCTGCTCCGGCGGGCGCATCCCCGAGGAGGACGTGGCTTCCCTGCCCGAGCTCACCGCGGAAAACTGGAGCTACAGCGACGGGCTGGACGACAACGGCTTTTGGCGGGACGTCGACGCCGCCTCTCTGGTGACTCTGCCGCCCTATATGGGACTCGAGATCCCCTCCGATGAAATCGCCGTCTCCGACGAGGAGGTGCAGGCGCAGATCGACGCGCTGTTGTCGGAATACACCGCGCCCGAAAAAATCACCGACCGCGCCGTCGCCAACGGCGACCAGGTCTGCATCGACTATGTCGGCAGCATCGACGGCGTCGCGTTCGAGGGCGGCACGACGGACGGCCGCGGCACCGTCGTCACCATCGGCGTCACAAAATATATCGACGATTTTCTCGACCAGCTCGTCGGGCATATGCCGGGCGAGACCGTGCGCGTAGAGGTGACCTTTCCTGAAGATTACGGCAAGGAGGAGCTCAACGGCAGGGACGCCGTCTTTGTCACGGCCATCAACTATATCCTCGGCGAGGCGAAAACACCCGAGCTCAACGACGCCTTCGTCGCCGAAAAGCTCGCGGAGCGATATGGGTGGACGACCGTCGACGCGCTGCGCGCGGGCGTGCGCGAAAACCTCGAAACGTCGGCCTTCAACAGCTGGGTCAGCCATTACCTGACGTCGGGCAGCCGGTTTGAACAGGTGCCCGAGGCGATGATCGACTATCAGCGGATGTCAATCCTGCGCTATTGCGAATCGACGGCGGAATATCTCAACGTCGATCTCAAGACCTTTCTCAACTACTACGCGGGCGTTTCAACGGCGCGCGAGCTGTTTGAGGCCCGCGCCGAGGCGATCGAGGACAGCGCCAAGCTCTGCCTGGCCGTGCAGGCGATCGCCGAGCGGGAAAGCCTCGCCGCCGGCGAGGAGGACATCGCCTTTTATTTCGAGGACCATATGGACGGCGCGGATTATCGGGATTACGCCGATTTTTACGGGATGCCCTATATGAAGTGGTCGGTTTGCAGCGACCTCGTGCTCCGTTTGATCCGCAACAACGCCGTGATTGTCTGAGCGGCCGGGAGGGGTGCCATGTACCGCATTTTGATCGTGGAGGACGACGAAACCATCGCCTCGCTTGTGCAGAAGAATCTGGAAAAATGGGGCTTTGAGGCAAAATGCGCGGTGGATTTCGAGCACATCGACGCCGAGTTCGCCGCCTACGCGCCCCATCTGGTGCTGCTGGATGTCTCTCTGCCCTGCTTCAACGGGTTTTACTGGTGCGCCGAGCTGCGCAAGCGCACCAAAGCGCCCATTTTATTCCTCTCCTCGCACAGCGAAAACATGGACATCGTCATGGCTGTCAACATCGGCGCCGACGACTATATCACCAAGCCGTTTTCTGTCGACGTTCTCGTCGCCAAGGTCAACGCCCTGCTGCGCCGCTCCTACAGCTACACCGACGAGGTCTCCGCTCTGGAGTGCCGCGGCGCGCTGCTCGACCTCGGCGCGGGCAATCTTCTCTTTAAGGAGCAGACCCTTGCCCTGACCAAAAACGAGCTGCGAATTCTGCGCTCGCTTTTCGAGCGCAAGAACACGGTCGTCAGCCGCGAGGAGATCATGAAGGCGCTGTGGAATTCCGACTGCTTTGTCGACGACAACACGCTGACCGTCAACGTCAACCGCCTGCGCGCCAAACTCGCGGGCGCGGGGCTCGACGACCTGATCGTCACCAAAAAGGGAGAGGGGTATATGGTGCATGACTGACGCGCTGTTTCTGCCCGCGCGGGCCTGGAGGGTTTTCTCATGATCCGCGGTTATCTGCGATACCGGCGGGCGATGCTCTTCGCGGCGCTGTCCGCTTCGGCCATATTTTCCGCCGTCATGCTGTTGTCCGGCGTTTACCGCGCCGGGGCGGTGCTCTATGCGCTCGGCCTGACGGCCTTTGTGATCGGTCTCTTTTGTCTGCTCGACTTTTTTCGGTTTCGCGCCAAGGTGGCAAAGCTCGACGAGATCTCGGAAAACCTGACCGACGCCGCCCACGAGTATCCGCCGAGCGAAAACAACATCGAGCAGCTCTATTCCGGCATCATCGCCTCGCTGTATGATCTTATGGAGCGCGACCGGCGCGCGATCAACGCCGATTACGCCGAACAGATCGAATATTACACCATGTGGCTGCACCAGATCAAAACCCCGATCGCGGCGATGCGTCTCGCGAACCAGTCGGGCCGGACGGCCGACCCCGTCGTCGAGCAGGAGCTTTTTAAGATCGAGCAATATGTCGACATGGCGCTGCGCTATGTCAAGCTGCGCAATCTGGAAAACGACCTTGTGCTGGAGGAATGCGACCTCGACGGGGTCGTGCGCGCCTGTCTTCGCAAATTCTCCAACCAGTTTATCTATAAGGGGCTTTCCGCCGATTTCACACAGACCGGCCTGCGGGTCACGACCGACAGCCGTTGGCTCGCGTTCATCCTCGAGCAGCTCGTTTCCAACGCGGTCAAATACACGCCCAGGGGAACGGTGCGCATCTATCGCGAATACACCTGCCTGGTTGTCGCGGATACCGGTATCGGGATTCGCCCGCAGGATATGGCGCGCATCTTTGAGAAGGGATATACCGGCTACAACGGCCGGCTCGACCACAAGGCGAGCGGTCTCGGCCTGTATCTGGCGCGCGCGACCGCGCGCAAGCTCGGCCTGGCGCTGCGCGCCGAAAGCGAGCCGGGCAAGGGGTCGCGCTTTTATCTCGAGCTCGGGCCCGCGCTCAAACGCCTGCGCACGCCGGACTAACCGGCCTTCGCGCAGGGTCCGCCGCAAAGGCCGCGAGGGCTGCGCGCCCTCACGCTCCGCGCCAAAGGGGCGCACCCCTTTGGAAGCCCGTAGCCGGACGGGTTGTGCGTTGTCGTTTCGCGGGGGTATTTTGAGGCGCTTTGCCGCGCTGTCGCGCGGTGGGCGCGCGTCCTTGACCTTACGCCCTTGACCTTTTTCCCGAAAAGTCCGCCTTTGACTTTTCGGGAAGAGGAGGAGCCGCGGAGCGGACGAGAATGCGCTGCTTGCTGCGCGTTTGAGGGAGCGGTGCGCGCGACGACGAGCGCCGGGCCCTCTCGAAATCAGCGATGAACCGCAGCGAAAAAGAACACTTTGTAAAAGAAGCACCTTTTCTCTTGGTATTTTGTCACGAAAAGCGGGGGCATAAAAAGCCGCTATACAGCAAAAGACGTATCAGCAAAACCCGTTCTTGTTAACAAGAAATTTCGCCGCCGGGTTTCCAAAGGGCCGCGGCCCTTTGGCCGTCGCGCGGGGACGGAACCCCGCGGCCTTGCGCCCTTGACCTTTTATCCCGAAAAGTCCGCCCTTGACTTTTCGGGAAGAGGAGGAGCAAGGGAGCAAGGCGACGTTTTCCCGATCAGGGGAAACGGAGCTGAGCGGACTTTGCGACGACGAGCGTCCTTGACCTTACAAAAATGTAAGACAGACAGCGGGAAATGTAAGCCAAAGCTATGGCGCAACATTTCCCGTTTTTGTATCGTTATAGTATCAGGTAACGAAAGGACGGTTTTCTCTATGACACGCCTGAAACACGCTTTTCAAACACTCATCGCCGCGCTCTCGCGCTTCTTCTTTAAACGGCGCGACGAATCGGAATTGACGGCCACGCTTGAGCTTGACAGGGCCGCGATCAATAAGGAGCTGCAAAAACATGGAATTGCTTGAAGTTCGCCATCTCAAAAAAGTCTATAACACACGGCTGGGCAGCCGTCAATGCGTCGCGCTGCGGGACGTTTCCTTCACCGTCGAGGAGGGGGAATTCGTCGCGATCATGGGCGCGTCGGGGTCGGGCAAAACGACGCTGCTCAACATTCTCGCCTCGCTCGACAAGCCGACCGAGGGCGAGGTGCTGCTCGAGGGCCGCTCCTTCGCCTCGATCAAGGACCGGGAGCTCAGCCGTTTTCGCCGCGATAAGCTCGGCTTTGTCTTTCAGGATTTCAACCTGCTCGACACGCTTTCTATCAAGGACAACATCCTTCTTCCTCTCGTGCTCGCGGGCGACCAGCCCAAAAGGATGCTCGCGCTGGTCGGCCCGCTGGCCGAAAGCCTCGGCATCGGCGAGCTGCTGGACAAATTTCCCTATGAGGTGTCGGGCGGCGAGAAGCAGCGCGCGGCCGTCGCCCGCGCCGTCATCACCAATCCCCGCCTGATCCTCGCCGACGAGCCGACCGGCGCGCTCGACTCCAAGGCGTCGGCCAACCTGCTCGAGCGCTTTTCCGCGCTCAACCGCGCCGGCCAGACCATTCTTATGGTCACCCACAGCACCAACGCCGCTTCCTATGCCTCGCGGGTGCTCTTCATCCGGGACGGCGCGCTGTTCAACCAGATCTACCGCGGCGACAGCAGCCGGCGCGAATTCTTCGACCGCATCGTCTCCACGCTGACGGTCCTCTCGGACGGAGGTGCCGACGTTGGGTAACAGACTCTATTGGCGGCTCGCCTGCTCGAATCTCAAGCGGCAAAAGACGCTGTACTTCCCCTATGCGGTCGCGGTGGCCGTTATGTCGGCGATGTTTTTCATCATCACCAACATTGTTTTTTCCGAAAGCATCACCAATATGTCCTTTGGCAACACCATGTCGCTCATGCTGCGCATCGGCATCACGATCATGGCGCTGTTCGCCTTCGGGTATATGTTTTATCTCAACGGTTTTCTCATCAAGCGGCGCAAAAAAGAGTTCGGCCTTTACGGCATACTCGGCCTTGAAAAGCGGCATGTCAGCCGCATCATCCGCTATGAGAGCCTGCTGCTCAACGGCGGCGCGCTCGCGTTCGGCCTGCTCAGCGGCACTGTGTTCGGCCGCCTGATCTTTATGCTGCTTCTCGCGCTCACCCATTTCGCCGACGGCAGCACATTCGCCCTGTCGCCGTCCGCCTATCTGATCACCGCGCTCTTTTTCTCCGCGGTCTTTCTGGTCAACACCGTCTACAATCAATTTCAGGTGCGGCTCGCCAATCCCATCGATCTGCTTCACGGCGAGAAAAAGGGAGAGAAAAAGCTGCGCGGCGTTGTGCCGATCACGATCATCGGCACGCTGTGTCTCGGTGTGGCCTACTGGTTCTCGATCACCGTGAAGGGGCAGGGGCTCGCGCTCTCCATGTTCTGGCCCGCCGTCTTGCTGGTCATTCTCGGCACCTATCTGCTCTTTGCGGCGGGCAGCCAGTTCGTTCTGCGCGCGATCAAAAAGAGCGACCGGCTCTATTACCGGCCCAAAAGCTTCATCTCGGTCTCAGGCCTGATGCACCGCATGAAGCAGAACGCCTCGGGCCTCTCAAACATCTGCATCCTCTCCACGATGGTGCTTGTGACGGTGTCGAGCGTCGTCGCCCTGTATTTTGGCCAGGATGAGATGCTCAAGGGACAGAATCCCGTCGACTGCCAAATCGAAATCTACTACGACAAGCGCCTGCCGCAGCCCTCGGACATCGACGCCCACGACGCGATCTATCGCCTCGCCGGCGCCTATGGCGTGACGGTTGACGATCTCTACACCTACTATTGCCTGCGCGACTCGGTGATGCTCAAGGACGGGAGGCTCGCCTTCAAGGATGAAAACGCCGACATTCCCTCCGACGACCCCAACGACTGGGCCTATATGTTCCCGGCCTATCTTCTCACCCTGGAGGATTTCAACCGGGTCACCGGGCGCAGCGACACCCTCGCGCCGGGCGAGCTGCTCATCGCGACCGAGCAGGAGATTCTCGACCGCGCCGTCGCCGGGCAGAACGGGCAGACCTTTTCCATCAAGGCGGTCTACAGCGGCACCAGGCTGACCGACTGCAAGAACTCGCCGCGCGACACCGCGCTCTTTTTCGTCTGCGCCGATGCCGCGGCGGCCGACGCGCTGCGCTATACCATCAACCCCGGCATCTCCGTCGACCGCGCCTTCGGCGAATTTTACCGCCGCGGCGTGACCGAGCTCAACTTCACCGCGCCGGATCAGACGGCCCGCACCGCCTTCGCCAACTCTCTCACGGATGTCGTCTACCCCATCTATCGGGCGCAGATCGACTCCGCCACCTACGGCTTTTCCAGCATCGACGACGGCCTTGAAGAACAGTATTCGATGTATGGCGGCCTGCTCTTTCTCGGCATCTTTTTCGCCCTGC
>CAZKRQ010000020.1:0-12789 GCA_964555125.1 uncultured Oscillospiraceae bacterium | reverse complement strand
TAAATCTACCCTGTATTACGGCCTGAGGCCCTATGCCGACGAAAAGGGGAAGGCGGTCGGCGACAAACACAAGAAGGCGGCGAAGAACCCGCTCGCGGGCAAGCGCATTCTCGTGGCGGAGGACAACGAACTCAACTGGGAGATCGCGCATGACCTGCTGGCCGAGCTCGAGCTGGAGCTGGAATGGGCCGAAAACGGGCGGATCTGCGTCGACAAATTCGCGGCTTCGCCGGCGCATTATTACGACGCGATCCTGATGGATCTGCGTATGCCGGTGATGACGGGGATCGAGGCGACGCGGGAAATCCGGGCGATGCAGCGCGACGACGCGAATATCCCGATTATCGCCATGACGGCGGATGCGTTCACCGAGGACGTCAAGCGTTGCCTCGACAGCGGCATGAACGACCATATCTCCAAGCCGATCGATCTGAAAAATATCGATCATACGTTGCGTAAATTCCTGTAAAACAGCCTTTCGCTGCGCTGAGTGAAAAGAGGGCCCGGGCCAGAGCGGGCCCGCCCCGGCGGCCGCGAGAAAAAATTGTCTAAAGAAAAAGAAGAACAGAGCGCGCTTGCGCTCTGTTCTGTTCGTTTCGCCGGGTTTTTCTTTGGCCGCTGTCCCGTCAGGCCTCCTCCAGCAGCGCGCCGACAAGCCGCTCCATCTCCAGATAAAGCGGCTCCAGAGCCGCGAAGAGGGGCGCGATCTCTTCGCTGGCCTGCCTGGGCCGCAGCGCCTCGGTCAACGCGTCGCTCGCGGACGCCAGACGGGTGAGGCCGAGATTGAGCGCGATGCCCTTGAGGGTGTGCGCCTCGAGGAAGGCGTTGTCGTAGTTTTGCTGCTCGAGCGCGTCCTTTAAATTGGCGAAGCTGTTGTTTTTCAGCAGCATGCGCAGAAACTTCATAAGTCGTTCCTCTGTCAACAGCCGCCCTATCACGCCCTCATAGTCGGCGCCCATGAGCGCATAGCATTCACGAAGAGTCATATTGTGTCATCCTTTCACGAAACCGGAACGCGAATCAGCGCGTTTCATGCTGTAATGATATGAAAATCTTAACACAAGTCGAGGAGGAATTCAATTGCGATAAGCGCATCCCCGAAAATAGACGGGGAAAAGCGCGCCCCACGCCACCGCGCAGAGGACCGGGTTTGTGGCTTTTCAAACGGTCGGCGTGTGCTATAATGTGTATAGATAAAGTGGGCTTTTTATTCGGCGAAGGGGCGCGGGAGCGCCCTGGGCGATTCCGCACCGAAAATTCCGCTCGAAAGGGTCAGAGAGAAAGCCCGGTCAGACAGGAGGCAAGGGTGATGCGCGCGGTAGAGCGGCTGTTTCGGCAAAAAAATCCTTATGATATGGCGGCGCAGGGATTGTTCCTGCCCGCCGTGCGGGAGAACCTGCAATTTCAGTGGGAAAACTGCGCGCAGTACCGGCGCATTGCGGAGGAATTTGCGTTCACGCCGGAGGTCATTCGGACGGAGGAGGACCTGTGGCGGCTGCCGCTGCTGCCCTCGCTCTATTTCAAAAAGAACGAGATCTTCACCCTGCCGTATGAGCGGCTGATGATCCGCGCGACCTCCTCGGGCACCCAGGGCAGCAGGAGCAGGATCGGGTTTGACCGCGCCTCGTTTTACCGGGGGCTGCGAATGGTGTGGCGAATGTTTCGGTTCCACGGCGTGCTGTCGGCCTGCCCGACCAATTACATCATGCTGGGCTATGAGCCGGGCGAGGGCAACGACATGGGCGCGGTCAAAACCGCTTACGGCGCGTCGTTTTTTGCGCCGCCGCTGCATCGCGCCTACGCCCTCAGGCGGACGGCCGACGGCGAGTATCGGCCCGATATGGAGGGTGTCGGCCGCGCGCTGGCCCGCTATGCGAAGGCCGGGCTACCCGTGCGGTTTCTCGGCTTCCCGGCATATATGTATTTTCTGGCGGCGGCGCTGCGCGAAAACGGCGTCCGCCTGCGGCTCCATCCGCAATCCAAAATCCTGCTCGGCGGCGGGTGGAAGCAGTTTTCCGACCGGGAGATACCCCGCGAGGCGTTCTATGCGCTGATCGAGGAGACGACGGGGATCGGACGGGAAAATGTACTCGAATTTTTCAGCGCCGTCGAGCATCCCGTGGCCTATTGCAAGTGCCGCCGGGGGCATTTTCACGTGCCGGTTTACAGCCGCGTTCTGATTCGCGATGTGCGCACGCTTGCGCCGCTCGGATTTGACGAGCCGGGCATTTTGAGCTTTGTCACGCCGCTTGTGGGCAGTATGCCGCTGTTGAGCGTGTCGACCGACGACCTCGCCGTGCTGCGCGCCGGCGGCTCCTGCGGCTGCGGCATCGAGACGCCGTATTTTGAGCTGCTGGGCCGGGCGGGCGTCGCGGAGATCCAGACCTGTTCGCAGGGCGCGGCGCAGAAGATGGGGGGATGAACGCATGGAGAAGCAGGAGCTGTCGAGGCTGAAAGCAGAGATCGAACAAACCCTCGCGGGGCCGCCCCTGGACCGCGACAGGCTCATCGAGGCGTGCGACGATGTATCGCGCAGCCTCACGCCCGAGGAGCATCTGCCGCTTTTGCGGGCGATGGGCCTGAGCGAGCGGCGTGCGCGCGACGAGCTGCAAACCGCCAAAACCATCCTCTCGGGGGAGTATCTGCGCGCGCGGGTGCGCGTCGAGCTCGGCGATGGCGGGGAGAGGGTGCTCTACCCCCTCGACTGTGCGGCGGCCGTGCGGCAAAGGCGATATCCGCTCGGCGTCCTGTTCCATATTGCGGCCGGAAACATGGAGGGCCTGCCGGTATTCAGCGCGCTGGAGGGAATGCTCGCCGGCAACGTCAACCTGCTCAAGCTGCCCGGCGGCGACAGCGGGATTTCCCGGCTGCTGCTCGGTGAGCTGACGGGCCGCTATCCGCTTATCGGGCGCTATGTCTACGCGTTTGATTTTTCCTCCGCGCAGATCGAGCAGATGCGCGCGCTCGCGTCGCTGGCCGACGCGGTTGTGGTGTGGGGCGGCGACGAGGCGATTCGCTCGGTGCGCGCGCTGGCCGACGTCAACAGCCGCATCATCGAGTGGGGCCACAAGATCAGCTTCGCCTACGCGACCGGCGCGGGCGCGACGCAGGACAATCTGCGCTCGCTTGCGCGGCATATCTGTGAGACCAGGCAAACGCTTTGCAGCTCGTGTCAGGGCCTTTTCGTCGATACGGACAGCCGGGAAGAGGTCGAGGCGGTTGCGCACGCGCTGTTTGCGGCGCTGTGCGAGGAGTCCGCGCGCAGCGATTACTATCCCGTGCCCGACGCGGTTGCGGCGAAGATCACGCTGCATCTGCAAACAGAGCGGCTGATGCGCCCGCAGACGGGCCGTCTCATCCTCTCCGAGCCGGGGTGCAGCGTGATTGCAGACAGTACGGCCGAGCTTGAAAGCTCATACATGTTCGGGAATTGCTGGGTGCGACCGCTGCCGCGCGGCGAGATCATCCGAATATTGCATCCGCACCGAAATCACCTGCAAACGGCCGCGTTGCTGTGCGGGCCGCAGGAGAGAGAAGCGCTGTGCGAGGCGCTGGCGCGGGCCGGCGTCGTTCGCGTCACCGGCCCGGAGAACCCCTCGCGAACCTATTGCGGCCAGCCCCATGACGGGCTGTTTGCGCTGCGGCAGTATAGCCGGGTCGTTTCGCTGGAGATCGAAAACGGAACCGCTGCGGCCGGGGCCGAGAGGTAGAGGATGAGAATACTGATTTCACCCGCGAAGAGGATGCGGGTTGAGCCGGACGGGCTGCCCTGCGAGGGGGCGCCCCTCTTTCAGGAGGAGGCCGGCCGCCTGCGCGAGGCGCTGCGCGCCCTCGACGACGCGGGCCTGCAACGCCTCTGGCGCTGTAATGACGCGATTGCCGCGCGCAGCATCGAAGAGCTGCGGGGCCGCGCCCCGGCGCCGACCCCCGCGCTCTTCGCGTTTGAAGGTATACAGTATCAATATATGGCGCCGGACGTTTTCGACGCGGCGCAGCTCGACTATCTCCGCGCGCATCTGCGCATCCTCTCGGGGCTCTACGGCCTGCTGCGCCCCTTTGACGCGGTCACGCCCTACCGGCTCGAGATGGGGGCGCGGCTGGCCGCGGAGGGGGAGAGGGATTTATACGGGTTTTGGGGCGAGCGCCTCGCGCGACGTCTCGCGCAGGAGACAGACCTGATCCTCGACCTCGCCTCGAGGGAATACAGCCGGGCGGCGACGGAGCGGCTGCCCGGCCGCGTCCGGCATGTCCGTTTTGTATTCGGCGAGCAGGCCGGCGGAAAGATCGTCGAAAAGGGGACGCTGTGTAAAATGGCGCGAGGCAGGATGGTGCGCTATCTCGCCGAGAGGCAGATCGTCGAGCCGGAGGGCGCGCGGGACTTTCAGGAGCTGGGCTATGCTTTTTCGCCCGCGCACTCGCAGCCGGACAAAATGGTGTTTTTAAAGCGGGAAAACCGCGGCGGCGCAGTTGGTTTTCGCGGGTGAGCGTCCGTATGGTCTCTGCCCTTCACATTCGGCTGCGTTGCGCCTGCGGCGCGGAAGAAATGGAAAACAGATAGAGAAAGGCCGCCGCGCCTGATGAATCAAAGCGCGGCGGCCGTCGTTTTTGTCTCTTTTGCCGGGTTACTGGAAGAGCGCGTCTTGAAGGGCGGTATAGCTGCTCTCCGAAATCGAGACGATATTGTTGCTGTCCATTTCGAGCTTGAGCGTGAGCGACTCGGCGGGCCCGTATTCCGCCTTGGAGAGCGCTTCGTGGTACAGCTCGACATAGCGGTTCATGATCGCGCTGTAAAGCTCAATATAGTCCTGATCCGACATGCTGGTTTTGTTGAGATACGGCGCGGCGATCTCGTTGCCGGCTGTGGTGAAATCGTCGGGGTTGAGCTGGTCGAGGAAAAGAAGCGCCTCGCAGCTGACCTCCACCTCAAAGCCGTTCGAGGTCCTGGAGGCCTCGCCGACCGTGTATTTGGCCTTGCCGAGATACTCTTTATAAAAAGCGATGATGTTTTCATAGCACTCGTCGGTGATTTCGCTGCGGCTGAGATCCTGCGAGGAGATCTCCTGATCGGCGAACGCCTCGACCACCTGCTCATAAACGGCTTCCGCCTCTTCCTTGCTGGCGTTGACGAGCTTTAAATAGCCGTCCGAGACGATGCCCTTAAAGCTCAGATCAAGGTCGCCCTGCACATAGGCCGCGGCATCAAAGCCGCCGCAGGCGGTGAGAGAAAGAACAAGCACGGCAACAAGCGCGAGCGCAAAGCCGCGTTTCACGAACGATTTCATAACAGTCCTCCTGAAATTAACATTCTGTTTATGGCCCGGCTGCGGCGCAGCCGTCCCTTATATTACTATGCATAGTAGCATAAATTGCGGCAATTGGCAACGCCATTCTCCCTTATATACAAAACCCGCGCGAGGAAGAGGGAAATCATCGGCAAATTACTGAGGCCGCGATGCGCGCGGAGGAATTGAAAAACTATATTGCGGTATGATATAATCGAAAAGTTAAGGTGGTGGATTCTATCGTGATGCGAATCGTAGGCATCGACCCCGGCTATGCGATCGTCGGCTATGGCGCGGTGGATTATAACGGCAACGCGTTTCGCCCGGTTGAATACGGCGCGGTCGAGACCCCGGCGCACACGCCCTTTTCGGCGCGGCTGATGCAGATCGACCGCGAGCTGACCGCTTTTTTTGACCGGGTCAGGCCCGACGCGCTCGCGATTGAAAAGCTCTATTTCACCAACAATAAAACGACCGGCATCGATGTCGCGCAGGCGCGCGGCGTGATCCTTCTCGCGGCGGCAAAATGCGGCATCCCCGTCAGCGAATATACGCCGCCGCAGGTCAAAATGGGCGTCGTCGGCTACGGGCGCGCCGAAAAGGCGCAGGTTATGGAGATGACCCGCCTGATTCTCGGCCTCGCGAAGGTGCCCCGACGACACCGCCGACGCGCTCGCGCTCGCGATCTGCCACGCGCACGCCGCCGCAAGCGGGCTGGGCAGGCTGCGCGGCGGCGCGCGCTGACGCTTTTCGACGCCTTAAATAAAGAGGACGAGGATTTTATGATTCATCTGTTGCAGGGAACGCTCATCAGCAAAACGCCGGACGCGGTTGTGATCTCCTGCGGGGGCGTGGGCTTTTATGTCAGCATACCTACGAGCGTTTACGCCGCTTTGCCCGAGCCGGGAGGAGAGGCGACGCTCTACACCTGCCTGTATGTCAAGGAGGACGCGTTCGAGCTCTATGGCTTTGCGGACGAGGCGCAGCGAACGGCCTATCGGATGCTGACCGGCGTGTCGGGCGTCGGCCCCAAGGCGGCGCTCGCGATTTTGTCGATGTACGACCCCGGGCGGATCGCGCTCTGCGCCGCGTCGGGGGACTATAAGGCGTTCACCGCGTGCAGCGGCGTCGGCCCAAAGCTCGCGCAGCGCATCGTGCTCGAGCTGAAGGATAAGGTCGGCAGCCTCGGCGCCGGCGAGGCCGCGGCCGTCGCGCAGAGCCGGAGCGATACTGCGGGCGGCGCGCCTTCCGAGGCGCTCGCGGCGCTGGTTTCTCTCGGCTTTTCCAACAGCGAGGCGGCGTCGGCGATCGCGAAGCTGCCTCAGGAGCTGCCCGCCGAAGAGATGATCGCGGCGGCGCTGCGCTCCATGGCGAAGTCATAACCCGTTTTGCACACGCGCGGAAAGGAACCCGCATATTATGTTGGAAACACATCGCTCCTTTGAAAACGACGGCTTTGACGGCGAATATGATTTCGACAACCGCCTTGTCGCGCCCGAGAGCCTCGAGGAGGACGGCGAAAACGAGAATTCGCTGCGCCCGAAAACGCTCGGGGAATATATCGGGCAGCAGCAGGTGAAGGAAAATCTGTCGATTTATATGCGGGCGGCAAAGGGCCGGGGCGAGAGCCTCGACCATCTGCTGCTTTACGGCCCGCCCGGTCTCGGCAAAACGACCCTCGCGCAGATCGTCGCGCATGAGATGGGGGTCAATATCCGGGTTACAAGCGGGCCCGCGATCGAAAAGCCCGGCGACCTCGCCGCGCTGCTGACCAATCTCGCGCCCGGCGATATTCTGTTTATCGATGAGATCCACAGGCTCTCCCGCGCCGTCGAGGAGGTGCTGTATCCCGCGCTAGAGGATTTCGCGCTGGACATCATCATCGGCAAGGGGCCGTCGGCGCGCTCGTTCCGCATCAATCTACAGCGCTTCACCCTCATCGGCGCGACGACCCGCGCGGGGCAGCTGACCTCGCCGCTGCGCGATCGTTTTGGCGTGATGCTGAAGCTGGAGCTTTACCGGGCGGAGGAAATCGCCGAGATCGTCAGGCGCTCGGCCTCGATTCTCGGCGTCGACTGCGACGGGGACGGGGCCGCCGAGATCGCGCGGCGCTCCCGCGGGACCCCGCGCATCGCGAACCGCCTGCTGAAACGGGTGCGCGATTTCGCCGAGGTTCTGGGAGACGGCCGCATCACGAGAAGCGCGGCGGCCGACGCCCTCGAGAGGATGGATATTGACGAGCTCGGGCTCGACCGTCTCGACCGCCGCCTCATGCGCGCCGTGATTGAAAATTACGGCGGGGGGCCTGTCGGCCTTGAAACGCTCGCGGCGATGCTCGGCGAAGAGGCGGTAACCCTTGAGGATGTCTGTGAGCCGTACCTCATGCAGATCGGCTATCTCTCTCGCACGCCGCGCGGCCGTTGCGTCACGGCGGCCGCTTACCGGCATCTGGGCCTTGCGCCGCCCGCGTCCCTGAGCGGCGCGCAGGCGGCGCAGCAGACATTGTTTTAGAGCTTATTGAAACGCCGGCAAAGGCAGGAGGTTATGGGTATGGGCAGATTATTCGGAACGGATGGCGTGCGCGGCATTGCGAACGCCGATTTGAGCTGCGAGCTCGCGCTGAATCTCGGGCGCGCGGCGGCCTATGTGCTGACCCGGCACACCGACCACCGCGCAAAAATCATCATCGGCATGGATACGCGGGTTTCGGGCGATATGCTCGTCAACGCGATGGCGGCGGGGATCTGCTCGGTCGGCGCGGACGCGGTCATTCTGGGCGTCATGCCTACGCCGAGTATTGCGCTGTTGGTCAAAAAATACGGCGCGGACGCGGGGGTTGTGATCTCGGCCTCGCATAACCCGGTTGAATTCAACGGCATCAAGATCTTCAACGGCCAGGGCTATAAGCTCGCGGACGAAATCGAAAACGAGATCGAGGGCTATATCCTCGACCACCCCGAGCAGCTCGAGCTCAAAACCCACGGGGAGATCGGCTCGGTCAGCCACCGCACCGACGCGGCGGACGACTATGTCGAGCACATCGTCGGCAGCGTGCAGGGGAACCTCAAGGGCCTGCGGGTCGTCTTTGACTGTGCGCACGGCGCCTCTTACGAGACGGCGAAGCGGATCTTCCGCGCGCTCGGCGTCGACGGCGTCTATATCGGGGACAGCCCCGACGGGCGCAATATCAACGCGGGCGTCGGCTCGACCCACCTCGACAACCTGCAACGGTCGGTCGCGGCCTTTGGCGCGGACATCGGCATCGCGTTTGACGGCGACGCCGACCGCTGCCTCGCGGTCGACGAGCAGGGCCGCGAGATCGACGGCGACATGATTATCGCGATCTTTGCAAAATATCTGCGCGAGCAGGGCCGGCTGGCGCAGGACACCTGCGTTGTGACGGTGATGACCAATCTGGGCTTTATGGATTTCTGCAAGCAAAACGGCATCCGGGCCGTGCGCACGGCGGTCGGCGACCGCTATGTGCTCGAGGAGATGCTGCGCAGGGGCTATGTGCTCGGCGGCGAGCAGAGCGGCCACGTCATTCTCACCGATTTCTGCACCACCGGCGACGGCCAGATGACGGCGGCGCTGTTGCTGCAAATTCTCAAGCAGAGCGGCAAAAAGGCGAGCGAGCTCGCGGGGGAGATCAAAAAATACCCGCAGATCCTCGTGAATGTGCGCACGACCGCCGAGGGCAAGGCGAAATTCAAAGAGGACGAGGAGCTGCAGGGCTTCATCGAGGCCGCCCAGCAGGAGCTGTTCGATACCGGCCGCGTGCTGGTGCGCGTCTCGGGCACCGAGCCGCTCATCCGCATCATGGTCGAGGGCCGGGACGAGGAAAAAATCGAGACGATTGCCCGGGACATTGAGGCCAAGATCAAAGAGAGGATCGGTTGAGTGATGCGAACGGCGCCCGGGTGGAGCGATTATGAGCTCATAGACGCGACCGACAGGAACCGCCTGGAGCGGTGGGGCGAGGTGATTTTAGTGCGCCCCGACCCGCAGGCGATCTGGCATACGCCGAAACGCAACCCGCTTTGGCAGCGGGCCGACGCGGTCTATCACCGCGCGAAGGACGGCGGCGGGAGATGGGAGATCCGGCGCCGACTGCCGCGGGAATGGCAGATCGGCTGGAACGGCCGCATGAAGCTGTGGGTCACGCCGACCGGCTTTAAGCACACCGGCGTGTTCCCCGAGCAGGCCGCGAACTGGGCGCTCTATCAGCGGGTGATCGAGGCGGCGGGGCGACCGGTCCGGGTGCTCAACCTATTCGGCTATACCGGCGCGGCGACGGTCGCCTGCCTGCTGGCGGGCGCGAGCGTTTGCCATGTGGACGCGAGCAAGGGAATGGTCGCGGCGGCGAAGCGCAACGCCGCGCTCAATGGCCTTGCCGATGCGCCGGTGCGGTATATCGTGGACGACTGCGCGAAATTTGTCGCGCGGGAAATTCGGCGGGGCAACCGCTACGACGCGCTCATCATGGACCCGCCCAGCTACGGGCGCGGCCCGACCGGTGAGATGTGGCGTCTGGAGGACAATATCTATGAGCTGGTCTCGCTGTGCCG
Source organism: uncultured Oscillospiraceae bacterium (assembly GCA_964555125.1). GTDB lineage: Bacteria > Bacillota > Clostridia > Oscillospirales > Ruminococcaceae > CAZKRQ01. The sequence continues at coordinate 2,939 of CAZKRQ010000020.1, read as the reverse complement.
CGGTGTGCTCACGGACAGGCCGCTGTTCTTCGCGCTCAACGCCTACACGGCGGGGCTTGCGCCGTCGGTGATGCAGTATGTGGTTTCGGCCGCGCTGGAGGGGCTGGGCTCGGTCGAGAGCGGGGAGATCGGGCTGCGGGTGAGCGAGACGGGCCTTGCGCTGCCCTGCGGCGCGACGACGTTTTTATTCGGAAATGGAGTGCAAACAGATTAAATGAGTTGGGAATTGGAAAAAGCCGCGCGCGGCGGGGCCGAGGTGGCCGTGTTGCGCGGCGCGTCGCCGCCGATTGCGGATGTCAACGAAGCGGTCGACCTGATTATGGAGGCGAAGCACGAGCTGGGCTGCGACAATCTCGCGGCGGCCAGAGAGGCGTTTGCCGACAGCTTTTATGTGCTGAGTTCGCGCCTTGCGGGGGAAATTCTGCAAAAATTTGTGAATTATCGGATGCGCCTCGCGATCTTCGGCGACTTTTCCTCTTACACAAGCAAGCCGCTACAGGATTTTATCCGCGAGAGCAACCGGGGCCAAAGCGTGTTCTTTCTGCCCGATGAGGCCGCCGCCATCGAAAGGCTTGCCGGCGGCGTGCCGGGGCCGGAAGGTCGGGAGAGTCAAGGATGAAATCGCGCCGGCGGCGTGGAAGATGCTAACAATATGACGGAATGTGAGAATAAGGAACTGGAGACTATGTCTGAGACGGCAAATGCAAATATCGTTTCCTTTCACGATGTGTCGTTTCGCTATTCGGGCGAGAGCGGCATGGTGCTTGACGGCGTCAATCTGGAGCTTCGCCGGGGAGAGTTTGTCGCGGTGCTGGGGGCGAACGGCAGCGGGAAATCGACCCTCGCCAAGCACATGAACGCGATCCTCGCGCCGACGAGCGGCCAGGTTATCGCGAACGGCCTGAATACCGCCGACGAGGACAACCTGCTCGGCATCCGAAAAAAGATCGGGATGGTGTTTCAGAACCCCGACAACCAGATCGTCGCGACCATCGTCGAGGAGGACGTCGCCTTTGCGCTTGAGAATCTCGGCAAGGCGCCCTGGAAGATCCGCGAGCGGGTCGACGAGGCGCTCGAGCTGGTCGGCATGACCAGGCACGCGAAGGAAGCGCCGCACAAGCTCTCGGGCGGGCAAAAGCAGCGCGTCGCGATCGCGGGCGTGCTGGCGATGCGCCCCGACTGTATCGTGCTCGACGAGCCGACCGCGATGCTCGACCCGAAGGGGCGCCGCCGCGTGATCGAAACGGTCAAGCGGCTCAATGAGGAAAACGGCATTACGGTCGTGCTCATCACCCATTTCATGGAGGAGGCGGCGCTGGCCAACCGCGTGCTCGTCATGAGCGGGGGAAAAATCGTGCTCGACGACGCGCCGCGCGCCGTGTTTTCCGACGCCGCGCGCATTCGCGGGCTCGGGCTCGACGTGCCGCAGACGACCGAGCTGTGCGCCCTGCTGCACGACGCGGGCGTTGAGATCGACAAGGACATCGTCGACCCGCAGGAGTGTATCGAGCGGCTGGCCGGTCTGCTGGAGGAGGCGGGCGCATGAGCGTAATAGAGACAAGACACCTCACCTATAAATACCAACCCGGTATGCCCGACGAGAAAACGGCGGTGCACGACCTCTCGATCTCGTTTGAGAAGGGCGATTTCGTCGGCATCATCGGCCACACCGGCTCGGGCAAATCCACCTTTATCCAGCACCTGAACGGGCTGCTCAGGCCCACCGAGGGGCAGGTCCTGCTCGACGGGGAGGACATCTGGGAGAACAAGGACAAGCTGCGGGAATACCGCTTTAAGGTGGGGCTCGTGTTTCAATATCCCGAATACCAGCTCTTTGAGGAGACGATCTATAAGGACGTCTCCTTCGGGCCGCGGAATATGGGCCTCTCGCAGGAGGAGATCGACCGCCGGGTGCGCGAGGCCTGCGCGTTCGTCGGCCTGGACGAGAGCTATTATGAGCGATCGCCGTTTGAGCTCTCGGGAGGGCAGAAGCGCCGCGTCGCGATCGCGGGCGTGTTGGCGATGGATCCGGAGGTGCTCATCCTCGATGAGCCGACCGCGGGCCTCGACCCCGCCGGCTGCGATGAGATTCTCGGCGAGATCAAGTCATATCACGAGAAAAAGGGGACGACCGTGCTGCTCGTCTCCCACTCCATGGACGACATCGCCAGATACTGCACCAAGGTCATGGTCATCAACGAAAGCGAGCTGTTTGCCTACGACACGACCGAGCGGGTCTATTCCCGCGCGCAGGAGCTTGAGCAGATGGGGCTCGCCATCCCGACGGTGACGGGCATCCTGCTCGCGCTCAAGCGGCGCGGCTTCGACGTGAACCCCGGCGTTTACAATGTTGAGGACGCGGCGGCGGAGCTGCTGCGCGCGCTGGGCCGCCGCAGCGGCAGGGCGCAGAGAGAGGAGGGCGCGCGCTGATGCTCAAGGATATTACGTTCGGCCAGTATCTGTTCGGCACCTCGGTGGTGCACCGCCTCGACCCGCGCCTGAAGATTCTGTGCACGGTGCTGTTCATCGTGATGCTCTTTGTTTCGACCAACCCGATCGGGATTGCCGTGACAATTCTGTTTTTGCTGGTTCTTTTCGCGGTCGCGCGCATCCCCATGAAGATGATCGCGCGCAGCATCAAGCCCATTTTGCCGATCGTGCTCTTCACGGCGGTTCTCAACATGTTTTTCATCGCGGGGGACCCCCTCGTCACGATCTGGAAACTCTCGATCAGCCGGCAGGGTCTCTATTACGCGATCGTGCTCTCGATGCGCATCGTCTGCCTGCTCGCGGGCAGCTCTCTGTTGACCTACACCACCTCGCCGATCGAGCTGACCGACGGCATCGAGCGGCTGCTCGCGCCGCTGAGCAAACTCGGGCTGCCGGTGCACGAGCTCGCGATGATGATGACCATCGCGCTGCGCTTCATCCCGACCCTC
>CAZKRQ010000019.1:282-12925 GCA_964555125.1 uncultured Oscillospiraceae bacterium | reverse complement strand
CTCTTTCAGGGCACCATCCGCTCTAATCTTCTCTGGGGCAACGCGCAGGCGAGCGATCAGGCGCTTTGGGATGCCCTTGAAACGGCGCAGGCCGCCGACTTTGTGCGCGGTAAGCCGCTCGGTCTGGACGAGCCCGTCGAGCAGGCCGGGCGCAACTTTTCGGGCGGCCAGAAGCAGCGCCTGACCATTGCCCGCGCGCTGGTGCAAAAACCGAAAATCCTCATCCTCGACGACAGCGCGAGCGCGCTCGATTTCGCCACCGACGCGGCGCTGCGCAGGGCACTCGCGGCGCTGCCCGGCGACACGACCGTCTTTATCGTCAGCCAGCGCGCCGCGAGCCTGCGGCACGCCGATCAGATTCTGGTGCTGGACGACGGCGCTCTCGCCGGCTGTGGCACGCATGAATCCCTGCTCGCGTCCTGCGCGGTCTATCAGGAAATCTATCAGAGCCAGTTCCGCAAAGGAGGCGAGGAGCAATGAGCGCAAACAGACAGTCCGCGCGGGGCGCGGCGCTTTCCCGCGTGCTGCGCCGTGTCCGCCCTTATTGGTTTCATCTGCTTTGCAGCGTTCTCTTCGCGGCGGTGAGCGTCGCGGCGCAGCTGTATGTGCCGATATTGACCGGCAACGCCATCGATCTCATGCTCGGCCCCGATCAGGTGCACTACGCCGGCGTGCTGCGCTTCGCCGTGTTCATCGCCGTCTCCACCGGGATCATGGCGCTCGCGCAGTGGATCACGAGCGTATGCAACAACCGCATCACCTTCTGCGTCTCGCGCGACCTGCGCAACGACGCCATGCGCAAGCTGCAAACCCTTCCCCTCTCGTATCTCGACACCCATGCCTCGGGCGACCTTGTCAGCCGGGTGATCTCCGACGTCGACACCTTTGCCGATGGCCTGCTCATGGGCTTCACCCAGCTGTTCACCGGCGTGCTCACCATACTCGGCACGCTCGGCTTTATGCTCAGCGTCAACGTGCCGATCACCCTCGTGGTCGTGTGTATCACCCCGCTGAGCCTGCTTGTCGCGGCGTTTATCGCCAAAAAAAGCTATCGTCACTTTCAAAGCCAGAGCGCGGCGCGCGGCGAACAGACCGCGTTTGTCAACGAGATGATCGAGGGCCAAAAGGTCGTGCAGGCCTTCGGGCACGAGGAGGAAAGTCTCGCCTCGTTTGACGAAATCAACGGCCGGCTACAGGGGGCGAGCCTGAAGGCGATTTTTTTCAGCAGCCTCACCAATCCGGCGACCCGCTTTGTCAACGGGCTCGTCTACGCGGGCGTCGGGCTTGTCGGCGCCCTCTCGGCCGTCCGCGGCGGCATCTCGGTCGGCCAGCTCAGCATCTTTTTGAGCTATGCGAACCAATACACCAAGCCGTTTAACGAAATCTCGGGCGTCGTGACCGAGCTGCAAAACGCGCTCGCCTGCGCCGCGCGGGTCTTTGCGCTGCTCGACGCGCCCGCGCAGATTCCCGACGCGGACGGCGCGCCCGCCCTCAGCCCGGACGGCCGGGTCAGCCTCGACCATGTCCGCTTCAGCTACGACCCCGCGCGGCCTCTCATCGACGGGCTGAACCTCGACGTGCGCCCCGGGCAGCGCGTCGCCATCGTCGGCCCCACGGGCTGCGGCAAGACCACCCTCATCAACCTGCTGATGCGGTTTTATGACGTGGACGGCGGGGAGATTCGCGTCGCCGGGCAGGACATCCGCGACGTGACCCGCGCCTCGCTGCGGCGCAGCTACGGCATGGTTTTGCAGGACACCTGGCTCAAGGCGGGCACGATTCGCGACAACATCGCCTATGGAAAGCCCGGCGCGGATGAGGCCGAAATCGTCGCCGCCGCGAAGGCCGCGCACGCGCACAGCTTTATCCGCCGCCTGCCGCAGGGCTATGACACCGAGATCACCGAGGACGGCGGCAACATCAGCCAGGGGCAGAAGCAGCTGCTGTGCATCGCGCGGGTCATGCTCTGCCTGCCGCCGATGCTGATCCTCGACGAGGCGACGAGCAGCATCGACACGAGAACGGAGATCAAGATCCAGTCCGCGTTCGCGCAGATGATGCGCGGCCGCACCAGCTTTATCGTCGCCCACCGTCTCTCGACGATTCGGGAGGCCGACATCATCCTCGTCATGAAGGACGGCCACATCGTCGAACAGGGCAGTCACGACGCGCTGCTCGCGCAGGGCGGCTTTTACGCCGCGCTCTATAACAGTCAGTTCGAGGACGCCTCCCCGTCTTAAAAGCCGCGCTGCGCTTTTTTTGCCGCGGCCCTTATCAACGGTTTTTCGGCCTGTCGCGGGCCTGGCCCTTACGTTTGAGACAAAACACCCGGCCTTGCTTGAGAAGGCCGGGTGTTTTCCGTCAGATTCGTTTGCCTCGTCCTGATAGCGGCTTATCGCCTCCGTCAGAGCCGGTATTGCAGCACCGTTTTTTCAAACGCGCGCAGATTCGCCTCGCTGGTGTCTTTCGGCATCGCGCATCCCGCGCCGATGACCAGGTTTCTTCCGCCAAAAATATCGAGCACCTTCTGCGTCTCCGCCGCAACCTTTTCGGGCGAGCCGAGATAAAAAACCCCGGACGGGTCCAGCGGCCCGAAGAAAACGCTCCGATCCCGGAAAACCTCCGCCGCGCGCGCGATGTCCGTCTTATAATCCACCTCGACTCCGGCGAAGCCGACGTCCGCGACATCGTCGATGATTTTATCCAGATTGCCGCAGATATGGCAGATCGTTTTGATCCCGAGTTTCTCCAGATCCGCCTGCAACCGCTTGTGGTAGGGATAAGCGTATTTCTCATAGCAGAACCGGCTGACGACGTCCGGCCCGCAGGGGCTGTCCCCGAAGCTCGTGCAGTCCGCGCCGGCCTCGTTCATCAGCTTGTGATATGCCAAATGCACGTCGTAGGCGCGATCCAACAGCTGAAATATCTTTTCCTCCCGCTCCTCGTCGAGAAGCGCCTCGAGAAATTCCGACATGCCGTAGGCGAGCATCGCGAGGCTGAACGCCATCTGGTCGCAATTGCCGCGAATATACAGCTCCCCGCCCGCTTTTTTCTTGGCGATGTGCACCGCCTCCAGCATGATCTTGACCCGATCCGATTGAAGCAGCTTGTCGGGCGACATCTCCTCAATGAGCACATCCAGGTCGTCCGACAGGGGCCCCGTCACCCGCGCCACGATGTCCTCGGGATAGTCGGTCGGCACGCCGATCGCCGCCGCCTCGACACAGGTGTCGATGTCGAGCAGCAGGCCGTCCAGGTGGTATTTTCTCGCCATCGCGATATGCGCGTCGGCGATGTTCTCGGGGCTGCTGCGATATTCCTCCATTGTGATGCCGAATTCCTTTGCCGCAGGCATAAAGCAGTGGAGCATAGACGGCGTGCGGTCGGGCTTTTCGCCGCGAAACACCGCGTCGATTCTCTCAAAACCAGTCATGTTTTTCTCTCCTTTTCCATCGGATAGCCGCACCCCTGCGCGAGCGCGACCATGCGCGCGCGCTGCGCGGCCGTTAGCACAGTCTCGTCGGAGTTTTCGTCATCCGTGTCGGCGTTCTCGACGATCAGGACGAGCGAGCCGTCGGTGAGCGCGCTCGAATGCCATGTGCCGCGCGCCACATTGTAGACAACGCCGGGCTTCATCAGCTCCGCCCTCATGCCCTCGCAGGACAGCTCGTCCTCCTCGGTCCAGAGCAGGAAGCAGGCCCCCTCTAAGAGAACAAATACCTCGTCCGACTCGTTGTGCCTTTCAAAAAAAGCGATCGTCTGCGGCGTCAGCGAAACATCGTCGCGCAGCAGCGCCACCCGCCACGATTCATAATCCACGAGGGGAAGATAATTCTTCCCCTCGTGACTGTGCATGGTTACGCCCTTCCCCATGATTACGAGAGCTTTTCAAACGCGGTGGGGGTGTCGCCATAGGTGTCGACATTGTCCGCGTCGACCATGAGAAGGCTCGCCGGGTTCACGACCTGCTTGGGCGTGAGCCCCTCGGTGACATGCTGCCAGAGCCAGTAGGCCGCCTGATAGCCGTAGTTATAGAACGAGACCGCCACAGTCCCGTCGATCGCGCCGTCGCGGATCAGGTCCAGCGTCTCCTCCTCGTCGTCGACCGCGAAGACAAGGATCTGATCCTTCAGGTTCATCTCGGTGACCACGTTGGCGCAGGCGGGGCCGGCCTCGGCGGCGAAGCTGACGGCCAGATTGATCTCGGGATAGGTCTGGAAGGTATTCTGCCACGCGTTGGTGGAGGTGAGCTTATCGCTCTTGGACTCGGAGATGTTGACGACCTCAAAGCCGCCGGGCCAATCCGCAAACGCGTCCTTCAGCGTCTCGATCTCCTCATAAGCGACCTCGTAGTTCAGCGCGGCCACCTGCACCGCGCAGGAAATCGGGGTGATTTTGTCCAGCTTCGCGGCCACCTCGTCATAGATCAGCTGCGCCTGAATGGCGTTGTCCTTTCCGATATAGGCGAGCCGCCCGTCCGCGTCGGAGATATCCGAGTCGACGACCAGCACGGGGATGCCGGCGTCGATGGCGAGATTCACCGGCTCGGCGGGCACGAGCCCCTGGGTGATGATGCCGTCCGCGTTCTGCGCGACGGCGGTCTCGATGAGTTTGGCCATCTCCTCGGGGGAAATGCCCTGCGGGCCTACCCAGTCGCCCTGAATGCCGAGATCGCGGCAGGCGTCCTCAAAGGCCTCTTTGGCGACGAGCCAGATCGGTTGGGAGAGCAGCGGGGAAACATACACGAAATGCAGCGAATCCCCTTCCCCTTCGCCGCCGTTTTCCTCCGGCGCGGGGTCCTCCGCCTTGCTGCACCCGAACAGGCAGAAGGCGAAAATCAGCGTGAGAACCAGTGCTAAGAACTTTTTCATTGTCATTCTCCTTTTTTATTCCTATTTGCAATCGCAAATATGTTTCACGTGTTGGACGCGGCCCGAAGCAGCTCGACCTCGTCCGCTTCGCCGCGCAGGAACTCCTTGAAGACCCGTCCCTTGCTCAGAACCACAAACCGGTCGCAGACGCCGAGCAGCTCCGGCATTTCGGACGAAATCATGATGACCGAAATCCCCTTCGAGGCCAAATCGGCGATGAGCTTATAGATCTCCGCCTTTGTGCCGACATCGATGCCCCGCGTCGGCTCGTCGAGGAGGATCACCCGCAGATTCGTGATCAGCCACTTCGCGAGGATCACCTTCTGCTGGTTGCCGCCCGACAGGCTGGTGACCAGCGTCTCGAGATCGGGCGCTTTCATATTCAGCGTGTCAAAATATTTCTGCGCGATGCGTTTTTCCTTTTTGGCGTCGATCGAGATGCCCCGGCGGATTTCGCGCAGGATGGTCAGCGTCATATTGTGCTCGATCGACATCGCGCCGATCAGGCCGTTTTTCTTCCGATCCTCGGTCACCAGCCCCAGGCCGTATTTTTTCGCGTCGCGCGGGTTGCGTATCTGAATTTCCTTCCCCTCCAGATACAGCCTGCCGGCGCTCTTGGGCTCAACGCCGAAAATCGCGTTGACCAGCTCGGACCGGCCCGAGCCCACCAGGCCGACCAGCCCGAGAATCTCGCCCCTGCGCAGGGTAAAGCTGACGTCCTCAATGATGCTCTTGCCGTAGGCGAACGGGTGCGGCACACGGAAATTCTCGACCCGCAGCAGCTCCTCCCCGATTTGCCTTTCGATGTCGGGATACATCGCCTCGAGCCGGCGCCCAATCATGTCCTCGATGACCCGCGCGCCCTCGAAGCCGTCCTCCCTGCGGTATTCGCCGATATACATGCCGTCGCGCAAAACCGCGATGCGGTCGCTGATTTGAAACACCTCGTCGAGCTTATGCGAGATATAGATGCAGGCAATGCCCTCCTTGCGCAGGCCGTCCAAGATCCCGATAAGCTCCTCCGTCTCCCGCTCGGTGAGAACCGACGTCGGCTCATCCAGAATCAGGATTTTCGGGTTTCGCACGAGCGCGCGCGCAATGCAGACGAGCTGCTGCATGGAGGGGCTCAGGCTGCGCGCCGTCACCTCGACGTCGATCTGGATATGCAGCCTTTCCAGCGCGGCGCGCGCCATTTCTCTCGCTTTTTTCCAGTCGATCACCCCGATTTTGTTCACGGGCAGCCGGCCGAGCATGATATTTTCCGCGACGGTCAGGTCGAGCTCGAGATTCAGCTCCTGATAAATCATCGCGATGCCCGCGTTCTCCGCGTCCGCCGGGCCCGAAAAGGAGCAGCGCCGCCCCAATATCTCCATCTCGCCCTCATAGTCCGGGCCCGGATAAACGCCGCTGAGTATCTTCATCAGGGTGGACTTTCCCGCGCCGTTCTCACCGACGACAGACAGGATCTCCCCCTCGTAAAGCGCGAGTGAGACGTCCTTTAAAGCGACCGTGCCCATAAAACGCTTGGTGATATGGCTCATCGTCAAAACTTTTTTTCTCGCGTCCAAAACAGCTCCTCCTATTTTGTCGCCCTGATGGATTTTCTGACCATGACGTTGCGCTTATACTGGTCGAGCATCACGGCGAGGATCAGCACGACGCCGACAACAACGTTCTGCCAGTAGACGGAAATTTTCATCAGCGTGAGCGAATTGGTCAGAATTTCCATAAAGAATGCGCCGATCGCCGCGCCGATGATCGAGCCGACGCCGCCGAAGGTCGACACGCCGCCGATCACAGTGCCGCAGATGACGGTCATCTCAAAGCCGGTCCCCGCCGCAGCCTCCGCCGAGCCGAGGCGCGAGGTGATGAACACGCCGGAGAACACCGCCAGCACCGAGGTGACGACATAGACGAGGATGCGCGTTTGCTGAATATTGATGCCCGAAATGCGGGCCGCCTCCTCGTTGCCGCCCAGCGCGTAGACGGCGCGCCCAAACGGCGTTTTGGCAAGCATAAAGTAGCCGATCGCCGCGATCAGAACCGCGAACACGACGACGGTCGGTATCCCCGCAAGCCGGAATTTATCGATCGCCTTCAGCGCGTCGGGCAGCGGATAGATCGGCACGCCCTGGGTGATCACCGACACAAGCCCGCGGCAGATATACTGCGTGCCCAGCGTGACGATCAGCGGCGGGATGCCCGCCTTGACGATAATCAGCCCGTTGACGAGGCCGACAACCAGGCCCGTAAGCACCCCCAGCAGGATCGCCAGCGCCACCGGCAGCTCCGCCTTGCAGGCGAGCCCCGTGACAATGCCGCCCAGCGCCAGAACAGAGCCGACCGACAGATCCAGCCCGCCCGTAATCAGCACAAGCGACATGCCGACGACGGTGATGAGAGAATACCCCGTATTTTTCAAAATGTTAAACAGATTGGTTCCCGAGGCGAACACGGGGTTCACACAGGTCACCAAGACGACATACAGCAGTGTGACGATGATAATGCTGCTCTCCTGCTTCTGCATAAATTTGCGGCCCGCTTTTTTCAGCCGCGCCGTAAAGCTCTTTTGTTGCTCCATTTGACCTATCCCTCCCGGTGTTTTTTCCTTGCTTTCACGCACTTTTTCCCTACCGCTCAACGCCGTCTCGCAGCAGCCGGTCGGTGCCGACGCTGCAAGCGCCCATCAAAAACGCTGTGCCGTCCAGCCCGGAAAGCACGACCTGCGGCCTGTAGGGCATCGCATAGCGCAGGTGACGGTTGATTCTCTCGACCAGCTCCACCCGCAGCTCCGCGACCGCGCCCCCGATGCTGACCTGCGGCAGATCCAGCAAAGCCGTTGCGTTCGCGATCACAAAGGCGATGCGGCGCGCCATCAGGTCGACCTGGCTGACAACGAGCTCGTCGCCCTCGGCGTAGAGCCGGTTGATGAGCGCGACATCTATGCGCTCCCCTCTGTTTTCCTGCCGCATCTCCCGCTCAATTTTTTTGAGGAAGTTGGGAATCGCCACCAGATTTTCCAGATGCCCCGTCTGGTGCTTTTCATCCAGCTGCGACAGCTCGAGCATGGAGTAACCGATCTCGCCGCACGCAAAGCGGCTGCCCTCGATCAGCTTTCCGTCGATGACAAGCCCCGCGCCGACGCCGAGATCGATGTTGATATGCAAAAAGTCGCGGTTCGATCTTCCGATACCATACCGTTTTTCCGCCAGCGTGCGGATGTTGATGTCGTTCTTCAGCAGCGTCTCAATGCCATAGCGCTCCTCGATCGTCTTTTTGAGCTGCGAGCGCTCCAAGCCCTCGAGCTGCGGCGCATAGCGCACCTCTCCCGTTTGCTGGTCAATGATTCCCGGCGCGCACACGACGATCACGCCGATTTGCGCGAGCCGGGCGCCGCTCTGCTCCAGAAAGCTGTCGACGGCGCGCAGCACCCATTCCTCAAGCTTCTCATTTTCAAAGCGCCGGAACTGATCCGACGCGGTGATCTCTTCCTGTATGTTCCCCACGCCGACACGCGCGATCTCGCTGGAAAGATCAACCGCGAGGATGCGCCTGTAGTCCGGGTTCAACCTCAGAAGCACACCCTTTCTCCCCGGGCGCTCCACGCTTCCCTGCTCCATCCCGCATTCTATGATGATTCGTTTATGAAGCAGTCTCTCGACGTTACTCGACACGCTTGGCGGGCTCAGTCCCAGCTGTTGCGCCAGCTTCGCCCGCGTCGTCGTCTTTTGTTCACGCACCAAATTCAGCATCGCCGTTTGGTTCGCAATGGCAATAGACTGCTGGTCATTTGTGTAATTCAATTTAATTTATTCGCTTTCTTAAATAATCGTTTTCAATTTATACTATTTTATCGCGTTTAACAAGTTTAGAATAGCTAAATTTGAACAATAAGTCAAGTATTTTTATTAAGTTTCCTAATTTTTTATGTTTCCAACAACACACTATACACCGCATTGTGCAACTTGTCTGATTTCGTTTCGCGACGGCCGCTCTCCCGCCACGGCAACTCAGGGGTAAAAAATCGGGAGCCACACATCTAAAAAGAGCCCGGCATCCGTTCGAGACAGCGGGTGAATCGGGTTTCAAAAGCCCGCCGCGATTTTCGCAGCGGCATTACTAGGATAGGGAGATAAAAGCCCCTGTTTTTCGGGCCGGACGAGCTTACCGCTCTATGTTTCGCTCTCATCTTTTTTGCGGTAAACAGAGAACAGCGAGCTCCTACGCTTCGGAAAAGGCGCGATTTCCCCGGCCTTCGGCAAAGTGAAAGCCCTATGCCCGTCGCGGAGAGCGCAGCAGGAGCGTCGCGTTTGCAGAGCTCAAAAAAACAACGGCGTAGCGAACCATCCGATTTTGAGAAAGCGCGCAGCACCCGGCCATGCAAAGAAAGATCCATTTCGCAAAAGGCTTGGCAGTGCGTTCCCCCGCCCGGCCCCTTCGTTGCATTCGCGGGACAAAGCAGGTATAATATATAGTCAAAAACAGCGGCCAAACGCGCCGCATTCAGATACGGGAGAAAGTCGTATGGCAGATCGGACACAGGGACCGGGCAGTATATTGATTCGGGGCGCGCGGGTTCACAACCTCAAATCCGTCGACGTCGATATTCCGCTGCACCGAATCGTCGGCATCGCCGGCGTATCCGGCTCCGGAAAATCCTCGCTGGCGCTGGGCGTCGTCTATGCCGAGGGCTCGCGGCGCTATTTGGAATCGCTCTCGACCTATACCCGGCGGCGGATGTCGCAGGCCGCCAAAGCGCAGGTCGACGAGATCCTGTATGTGCCCGCCGCGCTCGCGCTGCGCCAACGGCCGGGCGTGCCGGGCATCCGCTCGACCTTCGGCACCGGCACCGAACTGCTGAACACCCTGCGGCTCATGTTCTCCCGGCTCGCGTCGCACCGCTGCCCCAACGGCCACTATCTGCCCCCTTCGCTGGCCGTCGCCGCCGGTCAGCCGCTGACCTGCCCCGTGTGCGGCGAATCGTTTTACGCCCCGTCGGCGGAGGAGCTCGCCTTCAACAGCCAGGGCGCCTGCCGCCGCTGCGGCGGCACCGGCATGGTGCGCACCGTCGATCAGTCTACCCTCGTGCCCGACGAATCCCTCACGATCGACGAGGGCGCGGTCGCCCCCTGGAACTCCCTGATGTGGTCTCTCATGACCGACGTCTGCCGCGCAATGGGCGTGCGCACCGACGTGCCCTTTTGCGAATTGACCGCGCGCGAAAAAGAGATCGTCTATCACGGCCCCGCCGAGAAAAAGCACATCCTTTACAAGGCGAAGAAGTCCAATCAGGCCGGCGAACTGGATTTCACCTATTATAACGCCACCTATACCGTAGAAAACGCGCTCGCGAAGGCCAAGGACGAAAAGGGCATGAAGCGGGTCGAGAAGTTTCTCAAGGAGGAGCTCTGCCCGGATTGCGGCGGCTCGCGCCTGTCGCCGGCGGCCCGGGCGCCAAGGCTGCGCGGCCTCTCTCTGGACGAGGCGTGCCGCATGACCCTGCGCGCGTTGACGCGCTGGGTGGCGGAGCTGCCCGCGTCTCTCCCCGAAGAGATGCGCCCGATGGCGGCGAGCATCTGCGAATCCTTCCAGACGGCGGCGCGCCGGCTGCTCGAGCTGGGCCTCGGCTATCTGACCCTTGACCGCGCCGCCTCCACCCTCTCAACCGGCGAGCGGCAGCGTATGCAGCTCGCGCGCGCCGTGCGCAACCGAACCACCGGCGTGCTGTATGTGCTGGACGAGCCCTCGATCGGCCTGCACCCCTCGAATATCACGGGGCTGAGCGGCGTCATTCACGACCTTGTCGGCGACGGCAACTCGGTCCTGCTCGTCGACCACGACCTGCAGATTCTCTCGCAGGCGGATTGGCTCATCGAAATGGGCCCCCGCGCGGGCGCGGCCGGGGGCAGGGTGATCGCCCAGGGCACGCTCGAGGAGATCCGGCGCGATGCCAACTCGCAGCTCGCCCCCTTTCTCACCGGGGAATCCGGCTCGCAGCTGAAAGAAGAACATTCCCACTCCTCTCTCTTTGCGCTTGGACATATTCGCCTCTCCACCGCGCAGATCCACACCGTCAAACCGCTCTGTGTCGATTTCCCCAAGGGCAGGCTGTCGGTGGTCGCCGGGGTCTCCGGCTCGGGGAAGACGACGCTGGTGCTGGAAAGCCTTGTGCCGGGCCTTGCCTCTCATATCGCCGGGCAGCCGCTGCCGGCGCACGTTTTATCCGTGGAGGCGCAGGGGATCGCGCACGTCAAGCTCATCGACGCCACGCCGATCGGCATCAATGTCCGCTCAACCGTCGCGACCTATGCGAACATCCACGACGAGCTGCGCAAGCTCTACGCGCGCACCGCGGACGCCAAACAGCGCGGCCGCAAGGCGGGGGACTTCTCCTACAACACGGGCAACCTGCGCTGCCCGACCTGCGACGGCACCGGCGCGATCAATCTCGACATCCAGTTTTTGCCGGATGTGGATATACCCTGTCCCCAATGCCGCGGGTCGCGGTACGCGAGAGAGGCCGGGCTCATCCGATACACGAATAAAGAAAATGACAGCCGCTCTCTTCCCGAGCTGATGGAGATGGACGTCGACACCGCGCTGGACTTCTGCAAGGACATAAAGCCCATCGCGCAGAAGCTGCGCGTGCTTCAGGAGCTGGGGCTCGGCTATCTGACGCTCGGGGAAGAAACCCCAAGCCTTTCGGGCGGGGAGGCGCAGCGCCTGAAGCTGGCGAGCGAAATGGGCAGGACGCAGGCCGACTCGGTGTTTGTCTTCGACGAACCCACCATCGGCCTCCATCCGCTGGATGTGCAGACGCTGCTCGGCGTTTTTCGCACCCTGATCGAAAACGGCGCGACGGTCATCGTGATCGAGCACGATCTGGACGTCATCCGCGCCGCCGACTATGTCGTCGATATGGGGCCGGGCGGCGGCGACGAGGGCGGCCGGGTCGTGGCGGCGGGCACGCCCTTTGAGGTCAAGAGCAACCCAAAAAGCATAACGGGCCGGTATTTGTAGCCGCCCGCCACGCCTCTTTCTTCAAAGAGCGCCTGAGTCAAAGAGGCGGAGCTCCGGCAAACGCACACACAAGAAGCCCCGACCTGTTGACGGTCGTGGTTTCTTTGCAGATGCACAAAAAACGGCGCCGGAACGGGAAGCTCGCCGGGTTGGCCCTGCGATTCAATCGAGGGGCGAAAACCGGCGGCAAGAGCAGAAAACGGAGCGTCTGTCGGCTTCGCGAAACAGGGCCGAAAGACGCAGCGCTCCCCGATAAGCGCAAGGTTTGAGCGCGTCGAGGCTGTGATTTTCTCATTTTTGTGGCCCATTTTGATCGGGTCTTTCCCATCCGACATACATCAAAGTAAAGCGCGGTTTGCAAAATGGCAAACCGCGCTTTTTCGCTTGGAATTTTTTCAGCTTTTCGCTTATTCATACGCCGAAGCGCCCTTGATCAGGTCCGTCTGAAGCGGGCTGTTGCGGCTCTCAAAGACCGGCAGGCGGCGCTCAATCGCCGCGAGACCGAACTCGACGTCCTCCCGCGCCTCGTCCTCGTTAAAGCAGCCGATGCAGACCATATCCTGCTCACGCAGCGCGTTGTAGGCGAAGTTGAGCCCGACATACGGGGTCGTGCGCCCCGCCGCGCAGGGCTTGATGGCGATGACCGGCTTTTTCGCGCCGTGGATGATCTTCGCCACGCTCTCGATCTCCACCTGCATCAGGAAGCCCATGCAATTGAAAATCTGAATATAGGTCTCAACGTCAGATTCATT
>CAZKRQ010000019.1:0-272 GCA_964555125.1 uncultured Oscillospiraceae bacterium | reverse complement strand
GTAAACTGGATAATCTCCGGCATATGCGCCGACAGCCCCGGGATCATCCCCGCGTCGCGGATCATCGAGAGGTAATCGGGCAGGCGGTCGATTGTGCCCGCGTTTTTGTCGACCAGCTGCTCCACGCAGGAGTGCAGCGGCAGGCAGAAGGTCGCGCCGCGCGCCGCGCAGGCCTTGATCTCCAGCTCTGCCTCGTGCCGCGCCGCGGGCGTATTGTCCACATTGATGATCGGCTCGTCGATGAGAATCATCTTTTTTCCGGTTCTGTCCTC